>DATCWZ010000133.1:0-2021 GCA_036566065.1 Streptomyces sp.
GCCGTTCCTCACCCTCGGCGGCATCGTGGCCGCGCGCCGCGCGGGCCGGGGCCCCGCCGCCATGCTCGCAACAGCGACCGCCGCGTCGATGGCCTTTCCCTATCTGTTCCTGGTCGGATACGCCGCACCCAGATTCCTGCTCCCCGCCTACGCACTGCTGGCCGTACCGGTCGCGGAATGCGTGGTCCGTGTGCTGCGTCCGGCGGGTCTCGCCGCGCTCGTCCTGGCCGTGGCGCTGGCGGGCCACCTGGCCGTACAGTTCACCGTCCTCAGCCAGGTCGCGGCCCGAAGCCACGCCACCAGCGCGCAGTACGCGGCGGTCGCCGGTGCGCTGCACCGCCTGGGGATCAGTCCGCCCTGCGTGCTCAGTGGCGACGACGCCGTGCCCGTCGCGTACTACGCCGGCTGTACGTCGCGCCAGACCAGCGGCCACGACACGAGCGCCACTCCCGCAGACATCCGGGCCTTCGCGGGCACCATGCCGACCGCCGTCCTGGTGACGGGCCGCGACCGGCCGCCGGACTACGCCCGCGACTGGCGCCCCGTCCCGCTGCCCCACGCACCCGGCACCGAGCCGTACCGGAGCTACCTGCCGCCGTCCGGACCGAGGCGCAGCGGCGGATCCACCGCATTCACGCGCCCTTGAGCGCCACCTCGACAACCTGGAGCAGCCATGAACCCCGACGCCCACCACCCCGGCCCGCCGGCCCGGGCGGAGTGCGAAGCGGCCGACGGCCGCTGGACGCTGGTCTTCACCCGCGACCTGCGCCATCCGCCCGAGAAGGTGTGGGCCGCGCTGTCCGAACCGGCACAACTCGCCGCGTGGGCCCCGTATACCGCGGACCGCGGTTTGTCCGGGACGGGCGATGTCACGATCACGATGCTCGACGGCGAGCAGTCCCAGGACATCGCGGCCGAGGTTGTGCGGGCCGAACCGCCCACGCTGCTGGAGTACACCCTCGGAACCGACCTGCTGCGCTGGGAGCTGGCGGCCACCCCCACCGGCGTACGCCTGACACTCCGGCACACCGTCGACGACCGTGACTGGATCCCGAAGGTCGCGGCCGGTTGGCACCTCTGCCTCGACGTGGCCGAGAAGCTGCTCGAAGGGCATCCCGTCGCCCCCGTCCGCGGAGCCGCGGCGGCCGACCACGGCTGGACCGAACTCAACAGTCAGTACGCACACGAGTTCGGCATCCCGGACACCGGCCTGCCCGGCCATCTGAACGACCAGCGGAACGGCCAGGGGCCCGACGGCCGCTAGAACGGGCGGCTACGACCGTGCTCCTGCGGCGAGCCGTGCGGCGGCACTTCGCCCAGCGCGGCGAGCTGCAGCCGCAGCGCCAGCCGTACGCGGGGCGACGAGACGTCAACCGCGGCCGCCTCTTCGAGCTTGCGCAGCCGGTAACGCAGCGTATTGGGATGGATCCGCAGGATTCGTGCCGCGCTCTGCGGATCGCCGAAGTGGTCCAGCCAGGCCGCGAGCGTCGCGAGATACGGCGTGCCGTGCTCCTCGTCGTGCGCGCGCAGTACGGCGAGCGGCCCGCCGAGCGGTCCCGTGTCGATCCCGACGGCTGCACTGGCGCGCTCGATGACCACCGCGTCCCAGGCGTCCTCCAGCAGCACGGTCCCCGCCCCCCGGGAGGAGGGAAGCCGCCCGGAGCCGATCAGCCGGTGGAGCTCGACGGCCTCGGCCATGGAGCGCGGCAGTTCGTCGGGGGAGCGGGCGGGGCCTCCCACCGCCGCGTACAGGCCGGGATCGTGCGAGGACACCTCGGTGAGCACGTACCGGAGCCAGCCCAGAGTGCCGGCGTCCCCACCGGCGGAGGTACCGGCTGCCGCGCGCCGCCTGCGGCGCGGCTGCTCGGTGACTACACCGAACACCAGTCCGTCGACGTCGGCGAGCAGCGGCTGGTGCCAGCCGAACCGGCGTGCGACCGATTCCCAGAGGTCCAGTTGTCTGCGTACGTCGTCCGTACCGCCGGGCGACCCGAAGGCCACCACCCGCCACGGTCCCACCG
>DATCWZ010000129.1:0-3449 GCA_036566065.1 Streptomyces sp.
ATGCCCCGAGTATGCGGGGCACCCGCCTCAACTGATCCGCCAGGGTGCCGACTCGCACAACCGGAACCGGCAGCCCGAGCCGCTACAGCGTGCGCAGCAGCACCGCCGGCTGTTCCACGCAGTCGGCCACGTACCGCAGGAAGCCGCCCGCCGTGCCACCGTCACAGACCCGGTGATCGAAGGTGAGCGAGAGCTGGACGACGTGCCGTACGGCCAACTCGCCCTGGTACACCCATGGCTTGGGCATGATCCGGCCCACGCCGAGCATCGCCGCTTCCGGGTGGTTGATGATCGGTGTGGAACCGTCGACCCCGAACACCCCGTAGTTGTTCAGCGTGAACGTGCCCCCGGTCAACTGCGCCGGGGTCAGCCGCCCTGTCCTCGCCACCTCGGTGAGCCGGGCGATCTCGGCGCCGATTGATTCGACGTTCCGGGCATGGGCGTCGCGGATCACCGGGACGACCAGACCGCGCTCCGTCTGCGCCGCGAAACCGAGATGGACCTCGGAATACCGCACGATCTCCCGGGCCACCGGGTCCACGCTGGAGTTGAGTTCGGGGAACCGGGCCAGGGCCGCCGTGCAGATACGGGCCAGCAGGGCGAGTACCGACACCTTGGGACCCGCCGCCGGACCGCCGGCGTTCATCGCGGCCCGCGCGGCCATGAGTTCGGTCGCATCGGCATCGACCCAGCAGGTGGCATCCGGAATCTCGTGCCGACTGCGGGTCAGCTTGTCGGCGACCGCGCCGCGGACCCCGCGCAACGGAATCCGCTCCACGACCGGCTGCGCCGACGGCCTGGTCTCCGGGGCGGCGGCGGGTGTGACCGTGCCCATGGCCTCGATCGCCGCCTCGACATCGGTACGCAGGATCAGCCCGTCGCGTCCCGACCCCGGCACCTGGCGGAGATCGAGACCGTGCTGCCGGGCCAGCTTGCGTACCAGCGGGGAGATGACCGCCACCGGGCCCCGTACCTCATCCACCGCAGAAGCGGAAGCGGAAACCGGAGCAGGGGCAGCAGGCGGTGCGGCGGCCGAGACGTGCTCGGGCCGGATCCTGCGGCGCCGAGCCGCCGGCGCCCCCGTCCCGTATCCCACCAGCACATTGCCCGACGACTCGGCCTCGGCCTCCGCCGTCGCGCGGGAGCCCGAACCCGAAGCCCCGGTGGCCGGCTCCTCCGAGCCGACCGCGACCGTCAGCAGCGGCGCCCCGACCGGGAGTTCCGTACCCTCCTCGCCGAAGCGGGCCGTCACCACGCCGCCGTACGGACACGGCACCTCGACCATCGCCTTGGCGGTCTCGACCTCCACGACCGGCTGGTCGATGGCGACCACATCGCCGACCTCCACCAGCCAGCGCACGATCTCGGCCTCGGTCAGTCCCTCGCCGAGGTCCGGCAGCTTGAATTCGAGCACCTGCGGCATCAGCTCTCCGCCTCCCACTGCAGTCGCGCCACCGCGTCGAGTACCCGGTCCACGCCCGGCAAATGGTGCCGCTCCTGCATCGGCGGCGGATAGGGAATGTCGAAACCGGCGACCCGGAGCACCGGCGCCTCCAGATGGTGGAAGCACCGCTCGGTGACCCGGGCGGCGATCTCACCGCCCGGCCCGCCGAACCCGGTGGACTCGTGGACGACCACCGCACGCCCCGTGCGCCGCACGGACGCGGCGACGGTCTCGTCGTCGAACGGCACCAGCGAGCGCAGGTCGACGACTTCGAGGTCCCAGCCCTCGGCGACCGCGGCCTCCGCGGCCTCCATGCAGACCGGCAGCGACGGGCCGTAGGTGATCAGCGTCGCGCTGCGGCCTGGGCGGCGGACAACGGCCCGCCCGATCGGCTCGACCCGGGCCGGCGCGTCCGGCGACCAGTCGGACTTCGACCAGTACAGCCGCTTCGGCTCCAGGAAGACCACCGGGTCGTCGGACGCGATGGACGCCCTCAGCAGCCCGTAGGCGTCCTCGACGGTGGCCGGAGTGACGACATGCAGCCCCGGGGTCGCCATGTAGTACGCCTCGGAGGAGTCGCTGTGGTGCTCGACCCCGCCGATCCCGCCGCCGTACGGCACCCGCACCGTGATCGGCAGAGGCATCGCGCCGCCGGTCCTGTTCCGCATCTTCGCCACATGGCTGAACAACTGCTCGAACGCCGGGTAGGCGAAGGCGTCGAACTGCATCTCGACGACGGGCCGCAGCCCGTACATCGCCATGCCCACCGCCGCGCCGAGGATCCCGGCCTCCGCCAGCGGTGTGTCCGTACAGCGGTCGTCGCCGAATTCCTTCGCCAGGCCGTCGGTGACCCGGAAGACCCCGCCGAGGGTGCCGACGTCCTCACCGAGGACATGCACCGTCGGATCCTCGGCCATCGAGTCGCGCAGCGCGCGCCCGAGAGCCTGCGCCATGGTCGCAGGCTTGACCTTGCCCGGCTTCCCGCCGGCGGTGGCGGTCGCGGTGCTCATCGACCCGCCTCCGCACCGAGCTCGTCGTGCGCGGCGTCCAGTTCGACCCGCAGCATGGCCGCCTGCTCGCGAAGCTGCCCGGTCTGCTCTGCGTAGACATGCGAGAACAAGTCCATCGGGTCGAGCACCGGATCGGCGTTCATCTGGTCCCGCAGTCCGGCCGCCATCCGCTCCGCCGCTTCCCGCACCTTCTCGATGCCCTCGTCATCCAGCAGCCCACGCGCCGTGAGCTCCCGCTCCAGCAGGCGCACCGGATCGTGCGCACGCCACGCCTCCACGTCCGCGTCGGCGCGGTAGCGCGTGTCGTCGTCCGCGTTCGTATGGGCTTCCATGCGGTATGTGACCGCCTCGACCAGCGTCGGCCCTCCGCCGCGCCTGGCCCGTGCCACCGCCTCACCCAGCACCTGGTGCATGGCGGCCGCGTCGTTGCCGTCGACCAGCCGTCCCGGCATTCCGTACCCCACGGCCTTGTGGGCCAGGGACGGTGCCGCGGTCTGCTTGGCCAGCGGGACGGAGATCGCGAATCCGTTGTTCTGTACGAGGAAGACGACCGGGGCCCGCCAGACGGCCGCGAAGTTCAGCGCCTCATGGAAATCGCCCTCGCTGGTCCCCCCGTCGCCGACCATGGCCAGCGCGACCACGTCGTCACCCTTGAGGCGGGCCGCGTGCGCCAGACCCACGGCGTGCGGCAACTGGGTGGCCAGCGGGGTGCACAGCGGTGCGATGCGGTGCTCCCGCGGGTCGTAACCGGTGTGCCGGTCGCCCCGCAGCAGCGTCAGCGCCTCGACAGGGTCGAGGCCGCGCGCCACCGCCGCGAGGGTGTCCCGGTAGCTGGGAAAGAGCCAGTCACGCTCCTCCAGCACGAGCGCGGCCGCGATCTCGCAGGCCTCCTGCCCGGTGCTCGACGGATAGACGGCGAGCCTGCCCTGCTTGGTCAGTGCGGTGGCCTGCGCGTTGTAGCGGCGGCCCCGCACCAGCTCGGCGTAGAGCCGCAG
>DATCWZ010000742.1:0-3694 GCA_036566065.1 Streptomyces sp.
CGGCGGTCACCGTGGAGTCCGTGAAGCTCGCCGACGACCGGAGCGGCGAGGTGATCGTACGGCTCTACGAGTCGGCAGGCGGGCGGGCCGATGCGACGCTCCGGGCCGGTTTCCCCGTCGTACGGGCCCGGATCACCGACCTGCTGGAGCGGCCGCTGCACGACGCGGTGACCGGCGAGGACGGTCTCGAACTGTCGCTGCGGCCGTTCCAGATCCTGACGCTACGGCTGACCCCGGCGTGAACCGTTCACACACCTGGCAGGTAATCAGGGACGCGGCACATTACGGATGTTGGAGCGGGCCATCTGGAGCATCCGGCCGACCCCGCCGTCCAGCACGATCTTGCTGGCGGACAGGGCGAAGCCGGTCACCATATCGGCTCTGATCTTCGGCGGGATGGAAAGCGCGTTCGGGTCGGTGACCACATCGACCAGTGCGGGACCCTTGTGCTTGAAGGCGTCCCTGAGCGCGCTCTCCAGTTGCTTGGGCTTCTCCACCCGCACCCCGTACGCCCCGGCGGCGTGTGCGACGGCGGCGTAGTCGGTGTCCCGGTAGGCCGTGCCGAACGGTGGCAGGCCCGCCACGAGCATCTCCAGATCGACCATGCCCAGCGAGGAGTTGTTGAACAGGACGACCTTCACCGGCAGGTTGTACTGGACCAGGGTCAGGAAGTCGCCCATCAGCATGGAGAACCCGCCGTCGCCGGACATCGACACGACCTGCCGGTTCCGGTCGGTGAACTGGGCGCCGATCGCCTGCGGCAGCGCGTTGGCCATCGAGCCGTGGCTGAACGAACCGATCACCCGGCGCCTGCCGTTGGGCGTGAGGTAGCGGGCCGCCCACACATTGCACATGCCTGTGTCGACCGTGAACACGGCGTCGTCGTCGGCGATCTCGTCCAGCACGGAGGCGACGTACTCCGGGTGGATGGGGATGTGCTTGTCGACCTTGCGGGTGTACGCCTTGACCACGCCCTCCAGCGCGTCGGCGTGCTTCTTCAGCATTCTGTCCAGGAACGTGCGGTCCGTCTTGACCCGCACCCTCGGTGTCAGACAGCGCAGGGTCTCGCGGACATCGCCCCAGACCGCCAGATCGAGCTTGGACCGCCTGCCCAGATGCTCGGCGCGCACATCGACCTGGACGATCTTCACATCGGTGGGAAGGAAAGCGTTGTACGGGAAGTCGGTGCCCAGCAGGATGAGCAGATCGCACTCATGGGTGGCCTCGTACGCGGCACCGTAACCGAGCAGCCCGCTCATGCCCACGTCGTACGGATTGTCGTACTGGATCCATTCCTTGCCGCGCAGGGCATGGCCGACCGGGGACTTCACCCGCTCGGCGAACTCCATCACCTCGGCATGGGCTCCGGCGGTGCCGCTGCCGCAGAACAGGGTCACCCGCTTCGCCCCGTCGACCAGGCGGCAGAGCTTGTCGATCTCCTCGTCACCGGGCCGGACGGAGGGCCGCGAGGTGACCATGGCGTGCTCGACCGACTTCTCGGGGGCCGGCAGGGAGGCGATGTCGCCGGGCATCGAGACGACGCTGACACCGCCCTGGCCGACCGCGTGCTGAATGGCCGTCTGGAGCAGGCGCGGCATCTGCTGCGGGCTGGAGATCATCTCGTTGTAGTGGCTGCACTCCTGGAAGAGCAGCTCCGGGTGCGTGGCCTGGAAGTAGCCGAGACCGATCTCGCTCGAAGGGATGTGCGAGGCGAGGGCGAGCACGGGGGCCATGGAGCGGTGGGCGTCGTAGAGGCCGTTGATGAGGTGCAGGTTGCCGGGTCCGCAGGAGCCCGCGCACGCCGCCAGGTTCCCGGTGATCTGGGCCTCGGCCCCGGCGGCGAAGGCGGCGCTCTCCTCGTGTCTGACCTGCACCCATTCGATGGCGGCGTTACGCCGGATGGCGTCGACCACCGGGTTGAGGCTGTCACCGACAACGCCGTACAGCCGCTTGACTCCCGCCCGGACGAGGATGTCGACGAACTGCTCCGACACGTTCTGCTTGGCCATGGGTGCGCGCCCTCTCTGCCTGTGTTCCTCCATCAACCCATGGCGGGCGCCGTTACGCCTCCCAGACCGCGACGCTCGTACGGTCGTCGGCGTACCCCTTGATCCTGAGCTGGACGTCCGCGAGGTACCCGGCGAGGCCGGGCGGCTCCGTCGGTGACCAGCGTCCGGCCAGCTCCTCGGCGAACGCGGGCTCTTCGCGCATGGGTTCGGCTAGACCGTTGCTGCAGAGCAGCAGCGTGTCCCCCGGACGGGCCACCGACGCGCGGAAGCGGAAGGGCTCGGCGGGCGGGGGCAGGGGGTCCTCGATGTACGGGGACGGGGGCGTCGCGATCTGGAGGTCCATGGTCAGCCGGTCACCGCCGGGGCCCTGTTCGTCGGCGGCGCCGCCGGGCGGCGGGGAGCCGAAGCCCACGACCGCCTCACCGGCGGCGGTACCGCTCTCGGGTACGTGGGGTTCGAGGTCTTGCCAGGCGCCGTCGCGAAGGCGGAACAGGCCGCCGCCGCCGATGCCGAAGAAGACCCGGGTGCGGCAGTTCGGATCGGCGGGCAGCAGCAGACAGCGCAGACCGACGGTGCCGGCGTCGGGCTCAAGACCCAGCTCGGCGGCCCGGGCCCGCAGTGTGCCGTATGTCCGGTCGGTGAGCCGGTGCAGGCCGGATTTGAGGTCGCCTCTGCGGCCGGCCCTTATGTCCTCGGAGAGCCTGGTGTGGCTGCGGCCGACGGCGCCGGCGATCAGGCGGCACGCGTCGGCGGCAGCGAGTTGCTCCCGGTCCGCGGTCCTGGCTCCGCCTGCCACCGCGACCAGGACGAGTGCGCCCTCACCGGTTCCGAAGCGGGCGGTGAGCAGCGCGTCGCGGCGTGGCTCGCCGCGGAAGCGCGCCGAGTCGCCACGCACGGAGGCGGCGCGCAGGGTGTACGTGCCGTACCGCGCGCCGTCGAGCACGGTGTCGGCGACGAGGCCGTGCAGGTCGTGGACGCCGGCGGCGGGCAGGGCGACGGGTTCGGCGTCGTAGGTGGGCGGCCGGTCCCCTACATGGCCGACGACGGGGCGAGGGGTGGAGCGGGACGCGGCGACGGGTCCCACGGTCCTGGGATCCACCGGCGGCGCGGGTGGTTCAGGAGCAGCCGGCTCGGGAGCGGGGAAGCTGTGCGGCCGGGACGGCCCGGCCGGCGGCTCCCACGGAGCGCGTACGGCCATGGTGCGCGGCTCCTTCCGGGGCACGTCCCCCGCCCCGGTCCCCGTCCCGGGCCGCGAACCCACGGCGTCCGACGCGGAGTCGAAGCGGTCGTCCAGACTGTCGGCCGCCCCGCCCGGACCCGCGTCCCGCGCCGTCTCGTCGTACAACTTGCGCCACCAGTCGTCCTCATGCGCGGCGGGCTGCTCCCCCTGCTGACTCATGCCCCTATTGTCCACCCCAAGGGCCGTGCCACAGCGGGTCATTGGGAAAACCGCTCCGCCGGGCGGCGGCGAACCGGTGAGGCCGCCCCGGCAGCGCCACTGGTGGTACAGGGGATGATGTGCCCGGCTGGTTTACGCCGTGGCCGCTTTCCGCCACCGTGTTTCCGGCCGGATCCGGCGCAGCGATGCGCGGTCATCACCCGGGGGAGGATCTTGAGGATGCTGGGAGCGATAGGTCTCGACGAGCGGCAGGAGGCGGCGTACCGCGCACTCGTCGCGGCGGGAG
>DATCWZ010000354.1:0-4005 GCA_036566065.1 Streptomyces sp.
TGGCTCGACCGCGGCCAGCCGCCGGTAGCCCTCGCCCTGCGCGGGACGCGGGTCCGCATCGCCCTTGTTGGGCCAGAACGACATCGCCCGCTCCGCCTGCGCGGTGATGGTCAGCGACGGGTTGACGCCGAGATTGGCGGAGACCGCCGCGCCGTCGACCACCGAGATTCCGGGGTGCCCGTAGACCCGGTGGTACGGGTCGATGACGCCCTCCTCCCGGCTCGCGCCGATGGCACAGCCGCCCAGGAAGTGCGCGGTGAGCGGGGTACCCAGCAGCTCGCCGATGTTCGATCCGGCGAAACCGTTGATCTCTTCGGCGAGCAGCGAAGCGCTCCGGGTCGCCGCGGCGATCTGCGTCGGGTTGGGCGTGCCGTGCCCCTGGCGGGCGGTGAGCAGGCCCTTGCCGATGCCGCCGGGCTTGCGGTACGCGGTCAGCGAGTTGTCCAGCGACTGCATGACGAGGCCGATGATGGTCCGCTCCGACCAGCGCCGGTTGGACAGCGAACGCACCGCGAGCGCCGGATGCCTGACCACGCGGCCGAGCCAGGCCAGCACCCGGTGGCTGCTGTAGGGGACCTGAAGGATGGTCAGCGCGCCCATCGCGTTGGAGCCCTTGCCGTAACGGACCGGTTCGATGTGCGTGTCCGCGTCGGGGTGGACCGACGAGGTGATGGCGACGCCCCTGGTGAAGTCGGCCTTCGCGGTGCCGTGCTTCTTCCGGTAGCGGCGGTCACTGGTCTGCGCGCCCACCAGGCCCTCGGAGTTGGTACGGGTCAGCTCGCCCAGCGTCGGCGAGAGCCGGGGCAGCAGCCCCTTGTCCTTCATGGTGTGCAGCAGAGTCTGTGTGCCGTACGTCCCCGCCGCCACGACCACCTTCCGGGCTCGCAGGACGGCGGGTTTCGCCTTCCTGCGGCGGTTCGTCGCCACGGCGGAGACCCGGTAGCCGCCGTCCGGGTCGTCCGTGACGGCGACGACGGACGTCATAGGGTGGATCACGGCTCCGGCCTTCTCGGCGAGGTACAGATAGTTCTCGTTGAGGGTGTTCTTCGCGCCGTGGCGGCAGCCCGTCATGCACTCGCCGCACTCGGTGCAGGCCCTGCGGGAGGGCCCCGCGCCCCCGAAGTAGGGGTCGGCGACCGTGCCGCCCGGCTTCGCCTTCGCCGTACCGTCGGCGTCCTCGCCGTCGCCGAAGAAGACGCCGACCGGGGCGAGATGGAAGGTGTCGCCGACGCCCATCGCCTCGGCCGCCGCCCTGAGATGGACATCGGCCGGGGTCATGGTCGGGTTGAGCCGGACTCCGAGCATCCGCTTGGCCTGGTCGTAGTACGGGGCGAGCTCGTCCTGCCAGTCGGTGATGCCTGCCCACTGGCGGTCCTCGAAGAACGGCGTGGGCGGTACGTAGAGCGTATTGGCGTAGTTGAGGGAGCCGCCTCCGACTCCCGCGCCGGCCAGCACCATCACGTTGCCCAGCAGATGCACGCGCTGGATGCCGAACAGTCCGAGGGCGGGGGCCCACAGATAGTTCTTGATGTCCCAGGAGTTCTTCGGGAGGGTCTCGGGCGTGAAGCGGCGGCCAGCCTCCAGGACTCCGACCCGGTAGCCCTTCTCGGTCAGCCGCAGGGCCGACACCGCGCCGCCGAAGCCCGAACCGACGACGATGACGTCGTAGTCGTACGCGGAGTCGTCCTCCGCGATCTCGGCGCAACTGTCCTCGGGCTGGGCGGACATGGCTCTCCTCTGATCGTACGAAGAAGTACGAATAAAGCTGGGCTAGCGCAGGCGGAACGCCTTCATCACCTTCAGGCCGCGGGTCATGAGCGCCGCGTACTTCTCGTCATCCATGCCGAACGCCGGTGCGAGCGGCATCAGCCGCTGCTCGGCGATGGTCTGGGCCTCGGTGTACTTCAGGATGCCCTCGGAGCCGTGCCGGCGGCCGAGGCCGGAGTCCTTCATGCCGCCCATCGGCGACTGGACGCTGCCGTACGCGGGCGCGTATCCCTCGTTGATGTTGACCGTGCCGGTCCGCAGTCGGGCCGCGACCCGGTGGCCGTGCGCGGAGTTCCCGGTCCACACGCTGGAGTTGAGGCCGTACGGGGTGGCGTTGGCCAGCGCGATGACCTCGTCCTCGTCGGTGAACCGGTAGACGGAGACGACCGGGCCGAAGGTCTCCTCCGTGCAGACGGCCATCGGCGCCTCGACGCCGTCCAGGATGGTCGGCTCGTAGAAGAGCGGGCCGATGTCGGGCCGGGCGACGCCGCCCGCGACGAGTGTGGCGCCCTTCTCGACGGCCTCGGCGACATGCCGGGTGACGGTTTCCAGTTGGCGCTCCCCGACCAGGGAGCCCATGTCGGCTCCGTACGCGAGGGAGTTGCCGAGCCGCATGGCCTTCGTACGGGCGGCGAAGCGCTCGACGAAGTCGTCGGCGACCGACGCGTGGACGTACAGCCGCTCGATGGAGATGCAGAGCTGTCCCGCCGAGGAGAAGCAGGCGCGCACGGCGCCTGCCGCGGCCTTCTCCACATCGGCGTCGGCGAGGACCAGCATGGCGTTCTTGCCGCCGAGTTCCAGCGAGACGCCGACGAGCCGGGCGGCCGCGCCCTGCGCGACCTCGCGGCCGGTGCGGGTCGAGCCGGTGAAGGAGACGTAGTCCGCGTGTTTGACGATCTCGGGGCCGACGACCGGGCCCTCGCCGATGACGACCTGAAACACTTCGGCCGGCAGGCCCGCCTCGATCAGCAGGTCACGCGCCCACAGCGCGGTCAGCGCCGTCTCCGTGTCGGGCTTCATCACGACGGCGTTACCCGCGGCGAAGGCGGGCAGCGCGTCGCCGACGGACAGTTCGAGCGGGTAGTTCCACGGGGCGATCTGGCCGACCACACCGCGCGGTTGACGCAGCTCGGTGACCTTCGTGAGCGTCGGTACGACACCGGTGTGGCGCCGGGGCCGCAGATAGGCGGGGGCCCTGCGGCCGTAGTGCCGGGCCGCGACGGTGACGGCCTGCACCTCCTCGTGGGCGTGCAGCCGCGCCTTCCCGGTCTCCAGTTGGATGAGGTCGAGGACCTCGGACTGGCGCCGCAGGACGAGGTCGTGGAAGCGCAGCAGTACGGCGGCCCTGGCCCGGGCGGACAGGCCGGCCCAGGCGGGCTGGGCCGCGCGGGCGCGCTCGAACGCGGTGGCGACGTCCGCGGGGGTGGACTCGGGCAGATCGGCCAGCTTCTCCCCGGTGAACGGGGTGTGGTTGGCCGTACGGCCGGAGCCGACGACATCCCGGGTCAGCCGGGCGACCACCTCGGGCGTTACCACATCAGCGGCGGTACGGGCGCCCGCGGGGGCGGGGGCCACCGGGTTGGTGCCGGGGGCGGAAGCGGTGCCGGGGAGGCTCGTCGTGGCCTGCGAATCCGTCATAAGGGCGAGAGTATGTCCACCCGGACACTTTTGGTACCCGTCGGTAACAGGTTTGTTCGGGCGCTATATCCCCGGCGGCTGCCAGCTTCGCAGCATCGTGTCGAAGCGGTCACGGCTCTCCTGCCAGTCATCCTCGGGGCCCGTCATGTACAGGGCGTACTCCGGTCCCCCGGACTCTCCGAAGTACATCTGGTCGAGGCCGTGGCGCGGGCCCGGATGGTCCTTCGACTCGATCCAGGTGAACTCCCAGAGCGATCCGGGCCGGTCGCGGAAGATGTTGGACTCCAGGGCCTGCCGCTCGTAGCCGGGCAGCCGCTTGATGAGGTCCTGCTCGATGCTCAGCATGTGCGCGTACGAGCTGTCGAAGTCCGGCGCGGAATCGACGCTGATCCTGATGCGGTGGACACCGCCGTCCGGGGTGTAGTCGATCTGGCTGCCCGTCGTCTGCCGCGTCCAGCCGTCGGGCACCACCAGGCTGAAGCCCTCGGGGTCGTTGACCCGGTGCCAGCCGTCGGGTATCTCCTTCGCGGGCGCGTCGGGGGCCTTCGCGTCCACGTCGTCGGAACCGGAGCCGGTACCGGACGCGGAGTCCGAGCCGGA
>DATCWZ010000076.1:0-2652 GCA_036566065.1 Streptomyces sp.
GGTCCCGCCGCCGTCAGATCGGGCACCGCCGCCGTGGCCGGTGCCTCCGCGCCGCTGCCGAGCCGCTCGTACAGCAGGTGCAGCAGTTCCGCGCCGCCGTCCGCCTTGACCTTCGCCTCGAACGCGTTGCCCCGCATGAAGGCGAACTGCGACTGGCCGAACGCGGCAGGTGAGCCGAGGGCCTTCGCCAGCACCGCCTTGTCGACCCCCGCGCCGTCGAGCAGGGCGCGGCGCTTGCAGCCCGGATTTGCGGCGAGAGCGGCCAGCGCACGCGCGTCGAGCGGGTGCGGCACGACGGACGGGCCGCGCAGCTCAGCGAGTCGCTGCCGCAGCGTCGTCGCTGACCGGTCCGCCGCCGGACGCCGTGTCGATGGGATCTGCGGAGGGGGTCCGCTGGCCGGGTATTCGCTCACCCGCGGAAGTCTCGCACCCGGCACTGACAACCGGGGACCGGACGGCGGTGACGGCCGATGTGAACACGGTGACCGCTGCCGCGATCCGGTCGCCCAGCCGCATGACCGGCCAGGTCAGCAGGGCCCCCGCCGTCATCACGACGGCCCCGGCGACGGCGTCGAGCAGGTAGTGGTTCGCCGTGCCCATCACGACGATCGCGGTGATCAGCGGATACGCGATGCCCGCCGCCCGTACGAGGGGGTGCCGCCCGTGCCGCCACAGGAGCATCCCGCACCACAGCGACCAGCCGACGTGCAGGCTCGGCATCGCCGCGTACTGGTTGGTCATCCCGCTCAGCCCGCGCGGGGCGCTCGCGCCGGTGCCCCACCAGCCGTACGCGCTGTACTGCGCCATCGTGTCGACGAAGCCGTACCCGGCGCCCAGCAGCCGCGGCGGGCAGGTCGGCAGCAGCGTGAAGCCGATCAGGCCGAGCATGGTGGACGTCATCAGCCAGGTCCTGGCCGCCCGGTACGCCGCCGACCTGCGCCGGAACATCCATATGAGGACGGCCGGTGTGACCAGGTAGTGCAGTGAGGCGTACGCGAAGTCGGCGGGGACGCCGAGACCGGGATGCGCGGTGAACAAACGGTTCAGCGGATGCTCGGCGTTCAGGAAGAGCGCCTGCTCCAGGCGCAGGATGGCCAGGCCGTGGTCGACGGCCGCCGGTATGTCGCCCCGGACCAGCAGCCGGCCCGCCGAGTACAGCCCGTACACCACCGCGATCAGCGGCAACTCCGTCCACCACCTGGGCCGCCGGCCGGACAGGGGTGTCGCTGCGCTGACGTGCGGCATCCGGTGTCTCTCCCCCAGGGTCATCGTTCGTACGGCCGTCGGCGGGCGCCCGGCCCTACGGCGGGCTCCCGTGCGTACGCGTATGCCCCGGTCCTGGCCGGCCGAAGCCACGGCGCGCCGCGCAGGAAGGGGGACGCCGGTGCGGCCCCATGGGTTGCCTCCGGTCCGGTTGCGGGATGATGGGACGGGACCCGCCGGATCCGCCCCCCGGCCAGATCAGGCCCCGTCTCCGTTCACGGACAACGCTGTCCGCGACCTCTTCGGATCTCCGCATCCCGTCTTCTTTTCAGGGGAGAGCCCTCATGGCACCGCGCATCCTGCTCGCCCGGCACGGCCGTACGCAATGGTCCGTACAGGGCAATCACACGGGCAGGACCGACGTCCCGCTGCTCGATTCCGGCCGCGATGGCGCGAAGCTGCTCGGCGAGCGGCTGCAGGGCAGGCCCTGGGACGGGCTGCCGGACGCGGAGGTGCGGACCAGCCCGCTCGTACGGGCCAGCGAGACGTGCGCGATCGCCGGGTTCGGGGACCGGGCCGAGCCGTGGGACGCGCTGATGGAGTGGGACTACGGGGAGTACGAGGGGCTGACCCCGGCGCAGATCAGGGCCGACCGGCCCGACTGGCTGATCTGGCGCGACGGCGTCCCCGGGGGCGAGTCACTGGCGTCGCTCGCCGCCAGGGCCGACGAGGTCGTGGAGTGGGCACGCTCGGCCGACCGGGACGTCCTGGTCTTCGCCCACGGCCACATCCTGCGGGCCCTCGGGGCGCGCTGGCTGGGCGAGGACGTGTCCTTCGCCGCCCGCATCCGGCTCGACCCGACGTCGCTGTCGGTCCTGGGATGGGCGTACGGCCTCCCGGCCCTGGAACGCTGGAACGACACGGGCCACCTGGACCGGTAGAAGGGCCCGGGGGCAGGGCGGGTCAGGCCTGCCCGGTGGCCGGGGACACCGCCCCGCCCCGGACCGGCGGCAACACCGCGTGGCGGTCCAGGAAGCCCGACACTCCCGCGCCGCCCCCCGCCCGCAGCACCCGCGCAGCGTCGGCCAGCATCCCGCGGATCCGGGAGGACCTGACCTGGTCCAGCAGGTCCAGCACCTGGTGGCCCGCCGCCGCGGCCTCGTCCGCCGCACCCGCCCGCGCCAGGTCGTACGTCAACTGAGCCCGGTACAGCGCGAGGTTCCGGGTGAAGTGCGGATCCTGCAACCCGGTGGCCCGCCGCGCGTGCCGCGCCGCACGCGGCCAGTCACCCAGCACCGACCAGCACTGCGCCTCCAGCATCTCCAGCTCCGCCTCCCGGAAGAAGCTCATCCACTCCGGGTCGGCGTCCGACGGCCCCCGCTCGAACGCGGCCCGGGCCCGCCCGATCGCCCGGTCGCATCCCGTACGGTCCCCGAGCCCGGCCCTGCC
>DATCWZ010000462.1:0-3696 GCA_036566065.1 Streptomyces sp.
CGTCGGGGCGGGGCCCGGCACGCGGGGGGTCAGCGGACCGGGTGGCCTGACTGGCGTAGGGCTGCCTTGACGTCGGCGATTCGTAGGTCGCCGAAGTGGAACACCGACGCCGCGAGCACCGCGTCCGCTCCCGCGCTGACGGCCGGTGCGAAGTCGGCGAGCCTGCCCGCTCCGCCGGAGGCGATGACGGGGACGGTGACCCTGCTCCGTACCGCCTCGATCATCTCGGTGTCGTAGCCGTCCTTCGTGCCGTCGGCGTCCATCGAGTTGAGCAGGATCTCCCCCGCTCCCAGATCGGCGGCCCGGTGCGCCCACTCGACGGCGTCGATGCCGGTGCCCCGGCTGCCGCCGTGCGTCGTCACCTCGAAGGTGCCCTCCGGGGTACGGCGGGCGTCGACGGACAGCACGAGCACCTGGCGTCCGAAGCGCCGTGCGATCTCCCCGATCAGCTCGGGGCGGGCGATGGCCGCGGTGTTGACCCCGACCTTGTCCGCACCGGCCCGGAGCAGCTTGTCGACATCGTCGACGGTACGGACCCCGCCGCCGACCGTGAGCGGGATGAAGACCTGCTCGGCGGTGCGGCGCACCACGTCGTACGTGGTCTCCCGGTTGCCGCTCGACGCGGTGATGTCGAGGAACGTCAGCTCGTCGGCGCCCTCGGCGTCGTACAGCTTCGCCATCTCGACGGGATCGCCGGCGTCGCGCAGGTTCTGGAACCTGACGCCCTTGACGACCCGTCCGTTGTCGACGTCCAGGCAGGGAATGACACGTACGGCGAGGCTCACAGCGCACCTGCCCGGAACGCCTCGACCTCGACCTCGACGACCAGGCTCGGGTCGACGAAGCCGGACACGATGATCATGGACGCGGCGGGACGTACGTCGTCGAACAGCTCCTTGTGGGCGCGGCCGACCTCCTCCACGTCCCGCGCGTGCGTGATGTACATCCGAGTACGGACGACGTCCTCGCGGCCCAGACCCGCCTTCTTCAGCGCCTCGAAGGCGACGTTGAAGGAGGCGATGGCCTGCTCGTACGGACCGCCCGCCGAGATCTGGCCATTGACGACGGAGGTGCAGCCCGCGACCAGGACGAGCCCCGTGGGGAGCTCGACCGCGCGGGAGTAGCCGAACCTGTCCTCCCAGGGCGCGCCGGAGGAGATCCGGCGCACAAGATCCGTCATGCCGCGACCGCCTTCAGTGCCTGCTGCAGGGTGAACGCCTTGGCGTACAGCGCCTTGCCGACGATAGCGCCCTCGACGCCCTCCGGGGCGAGCATGGAGATCGCCCGCAGGTCGACCAGCGAGGAGACGCCGCCGGAAGCGATGACCGGCCGGTCGGTGACGGCGCAGACGTCCCGGAGAAGGCCCAGGTTGGGGCCCTTGAGGGTGCCGTCCTTGGCGATGTCGGTGACGACGTAGCGGGCGCAGCCCTCGGCGTCGAGGCGGTCGAGCGTCTCGTACAGGTCGCCGCCGTCGCGGGTCCAGCCGCGCCCGCGCAGCGTCGTACCCCGGACGTCCAGGCCGACGGCGATCTTGTCGCCGTGCTCGGCGATGGCCTTGGCGACCCACTCGGGGGTCTCCAGGGCGGCGGTGCCCAGGTTGACGCGGGTGCAGCCGGTGGCGAGGGCGGCGGCGAGCGACTCGTCGTCGCGGATGCCACCGGAGAGCTCGACCTTGATGTCCATGGTCCCGGCGACCTCGGCGATCAGCGCCCGGTTGTCCCCGGTGCCGAACGCCGCGTCCAGGTCCACCAGGTGCAGCCACTCGGCACCGGCCTCCTGCCAGGTGAGGGCCGCCTGGAGCGGGTCCCCGTACGAGGTCTCGGAGCCGGATTCGCCGTGTACGAGGCGGACGGCCTGCCCGTCGCGCACGTCGACGGCGGGGAGCAGTTCAAGCTTCGGCATTACAGCGTCTCGATCCAGTTGGTCAGCAGCTGGGCGCCGGCATCGCCGGACTTCTCGGGGTGGAACTGGGTGGCCCACAGCACGCCGTTCTCCACGGCCGCCACGAACCGTTCGCCATGGGTGGCCCAGGTGACCCTGGGGGCACGGATCTTGGCGTTGGTGACTTCCAGGGACCAGTCGTGCACCGCGTAGGAGTGCACGAAGTAGTACCGGGCTTCGGGGTCCAGGCCGGCGAACAGCCGGGAGTCCTCGGGGGACTCGACGGTGTTCCAGCCCATGTGCGGGACGACATCGGCCTTCAGGTGGCTGACGGTGCCGGGCCATTCGTCGAGGCCCTCGGTCTCCACGCCGTGCTCGATGCCCCGCGCGAAGAGGATCTGCATACCGACGCAGATACCCATGACGGGCCGGCCGCCGGCCAGCCTGCGGTCGATGACCCATGAACCGCGGGCCTGCTTGAGGCCCTCCATGCAGGCGGAGAAGGCTCCGACGCCGGGGACCAGCAGCCCGTCGGCGTTCATCGCGCGGTCGTAGTCGCGGGTGATCTCGACGTCGGCGCCGACCCGTTCCAGGGCCCGCTCGGCGGACCGCACATTGCCGAAGCCGTAGTCGAAGACGACGACCTTCTTCTTGTCGCTCACAGCTCGCTCGCTCCTCAGTCCCAGAGACCCTGGATCCGCATGATGCCCGCTGTCAGGCACATCACGGCGCCTATTCCGAGAAGGACGATCACACCTTTCGGCAGGCCCTGCTTGATAAAGGAGTAGACACCGCCGGCCAGGAAGAGGCCAACGACGATCAGTACGGTGTTCAGGCCGGTCACAGTGCGCCCTTCGTGGACGGGATGATTCCGGCGGCACGCGGGTCGTGCTCGCTGGCGTAGCGCAGGGCGCGGGCCAGGGCCTTGAACTGGCACTCCACGATGTGGTGGGCGTTGCGTCCGTACGGGACGTGGACGTGCAGGGCGATCTGCGCCTGTGCGACGAACGACTCCAGGATGTGCCGGGTCATCGTCGTGTCGTACGCGCCGATCATCGGCGCCATGTTCTCGGGCTCCGTGTGTACGAGGAAGGGGCGTCCGGAGAGGTCGACGGTGACCTGGGCGAGCGACTCGTCCAGCGGCACGGTGCAGTTGCCGAACCGGTAGATGCCGGTCTTGTCGCCGAGCGCCTGCTTGAAGGCCGCGCCGAGCGCGAGGGCGGTGTCCTCGATGGTGTGGTGCGAGTCGATGTGCAGGTCGCCGTCGGTCTTGACCGTCAGGTCGAAGAGCCCGTGGCGGCCCAACTGGTCGAGCATGTGGTCGTAGAAGCCGACCCCGGTCGCCACATCGACCTTGCCGGTGCCGTCGAGGTCGATCTCGACGAGCACCGAGGTTTCCTTGGTGGCGCGTTCCACCCTGCCTACGCGGTGTGCGCGGCTCATCGGTCGTGCTCCTTCTTGGCGAACTCATGTACAAGCGGGCGAACCGCTTCGAGAAAGGCGTCGTTCTCCTGCGGGGTTCCGGCGGACACCCGCAGCCATCCGGGTACGCCGTTGTCCCGGACCAGGACACCCCGGTCCAGGATCTGCCGCCAGGCGGTGTGGCTGTCGGCGAAGCGGCCGAACTGGACGAAGTTCGCGTCCGATTCGGTGACCGCGAAACCGAGGTCCCGCAGACCGCACACCAGCCGGTCCCGCTCGCTCCTGAGCCGGCCGACGTATCCGAGCAGCGTATCGGTGTGTTCCAGGGCGGCGAGCGCGGTGGCCTGGGTGACGGACGACAGGTGGTACGGCAGCCGGACCAACTGGACCGCG
>DATCWZ010000879.1:0-6396 GCA_036566065.1 Streptomyces sp.
CATGAACCCATCGCCTCTCACGCTCACGAAGAAGACCCACTCGTGCGTCCGCCTGGAGCGCGACGGGCAGGTGCTCGCCATCGACCCCGGCGGCTTCTCCGAGAACGACGCTGCCGTCGGCGCCCGGGCGGTCCTCGTCACGCACGAGCACCCGGACCACTTCAGTGAGGCCCGGCTGCGGACCGCTCTGGAGGCGGACCCGGCCGCCGAGGTGTGGACCCTGCGCAGCGTGGCCGAGCAACTCGCGGGGGCGTTCCCCGGCCGGATCCACACTGTCGGCCACGGCGACACGTTCACGGCCGCCGGGTTTGACGTACAGGTGCACGGTGAGCTGCACGCGGTGATCCACCCCGACCTGCCCCGGGTGACCAACATCGGCTTCCTGGTGGACGGCTCCGTCTTCCACCCCGGCGACGCGCTGACCGTCCCCGACCGGCCGGTCGACACGCTGCTGCTGCCGGTGATGGCCCCCTGGAACAAGATTTCCGAGGTCATCGATTACGTACGCGAGGTCAGGCCCCGGCGCGTCATCGACGTCCACGACGCGCTGCTCACCGACCTCGCCCGCCCCATCTACGACACGCACATCGGCAACCTCGGCGGCTCGGACCACGCCCGGCTCGCCCCGGGCGATGTGACGGCCCTCTGACACCGGGCCCGAAGCAAGGATGACGGAGCCGCTGTCAGTGGGAGCGGCTAGGTTTACTGCCATGCGCATTGCCACCTGGAACGTCAATTCGATCACCGCCCGGCTGCCGAGGATCCTGGCCTGGCTGGAGAGCAGCGGCACGGACGTCCTGTGCGTCCAGGAGACCAAGTGCACGCTGGAGCAGTTCCCGGCCGATGAGCTGCGCGAGCTGGGGTACGAGTGCGCGGTCAACGCCTCCGGCCGGTGGAACGGGGTCGCGCTGATCTCGCGCGTCGGTCTCACCGATGTCGTCACCGGGCTGCCCGACGGTCCGGACTACGGCGGGGTGCAGGAACCCCGTGCGGTTTCCGCGACCTGCGGCCCGGTCCGCCTCTGGTCGGTGTACGTACCCAATGGCCGTGAGGTCGAGCACGAGCATTACGCGTACAAGCTGCGGTGGCTGCACGCCCTGCAGAAGGCCGTGTCCGCGGACGCGGCGGCCGCGGTGCCGTTCGCGGTCCTCGGCGACTTCAATATCGCGCCGACCGACGACGACGTCTGGGACATCGCGGTCTTCGAGGGGGCCACGCATGTTACGCCCGCCGAGCGCGCGGCCCTGGCCACGCTTCACGCGGAGGGCCTGAACGATCTGATGCCGCGCCCACTCAAGTACGACCACCCGTTCACGTACTGGGACTACCGCCAGCTCTGCTTCCCGAAGAACCGCGGAATGCGGATCGACCTGGTCCTGGGCAACGCGGCATTCACCGACGCGGTCAAGGACAGCTATGTCGACCGCGAGCAGCGCAAGGGCAAGGGAGCGTCCGACCACGCACCGGTCGTCGTGGACCTCGACCTCTGAGAAAGCGACTGTCAGACCCGGGTCCGGTCGGCACGCCGGCTCAGTGGACGGACAGTCCGCCGTCGACGTACAGCGCCTGACCGGTGACGTACGCCGACGCCGGGCTCGCCAGGAACACCGCCGCGCCCGCGAAGTCCTCGGCGAGACCGTTGCGTCCGGTCATCGTGCGGGTGGCCAAGGCCGCGACCTGCTCCGGGTCGGAGGACAGCCGGGCATTCAGCGGTGTCATCACGAAGCCGGGCACCAGCGTGTTGCAGGTGACGCCGTGCGGCGACCATGCCTCCGCCTGCGAGCGGGCCAGCGATTCCAGCGCCCCCTTGGACACCCCGTAGGCGCCGCTTTGCACGAAGGCCCGGTGCGCCTGCTGCGACGTGATGTGGATGATCCGCCCGAAGCCCCGACGGGCCATGCCGGGCCCGAACCGCTGCCCCAGCAGGAACGGCGCCTTCAGGTTCACCGCCATCGTCGTGTCCCAGACATCGTCGCTCAGGTCGTCCATCGGCGGACGCAGATTGATCCCCGCGCAGTTGACCAGGATGTCGGGCTCCCCGAACGCCCGTACCGCCCCGTCCGCCGCCGCCCGCACACCCTCGCCCGTGCCGAGATCCGCGCTCACCCAGGCCGCACGGCAGTCGTCCGCCGTCAGCTCGGCGACGGTCGCTGCCAGCTCCGCCTCCCCGCGGGCCACGACCACGACGCTCGCCCCGGCGCGGGCGAGGGCGCCCGCGATGGCACGGCCGATGCCGGAGCTGCCGCCGGTCACCAGGGCGGCCCGGCCCTCCAGCGAGAACAGTTCGGAGAGATAGCCCTGCGGGTTCTGCGAGGTCATCCCGGCAGCCTAAGGCCGCCGCCTCCCGCCCCGGCCGCGGGTCCCGGGTCCCGTGTCCCGGGTCCGAAACGGTCGCGCGCCCTGCGGTACGGAACGGGACGGGGATGGGACCCTGGTGGTATGCGCATCCCATTCTTGGACAACTGGCGTAAGCGTCAGGGCGGTACGCAGGCGGTGGCTCTCGCGGCCGCCGTCGAATCCGACCCGGACGGGATGGCCGAGCTGTTCGCCGAGTGCGAGCTCCTGCGCGTCCGGGCGGCGTCGGGCGGGCTCCGACTCGACGACAGCCCTGCCTCGTTGTCCGCACTGGACCAACTGCCGCCGCGCTGGCGCGACGACCCCGAGGAGCTGCCCTGGCTGGGCAATGACGCGGGCCTCTACCTCGGCACCGTCCTGGTCCGGACGGTCCCCGGCGCCGGGTGGCGCATCCTGCCCAGCGGCCAGCCGGTGGTGCGCCTGGCATCCGGCAGAGAGATCGATGTGGTCGAGGCGGGACTCGACTGGGCCATGTCGGGCAGCCCGCAGCTCTCCCAGGTGTACGCGGAGTCGGCCGAGGCCTGAGCGGGGAAACGCGATCCGCCGCACGATAAACAGCCTTATGCGCCCTGATGCGTGTCGAGTGCGAAGTCCTTTGCAGGCATGGATAGTTTGCGCTGACCTCGGCACAGCGAAAAATGGGCGATCGAGTCCGGCCACGTCGCCATCGACGGACAGCCGCTCCCCACCGTGGGGAGGGCCCTCGCCGGGCTCCGGGCCCACAAGACCGTACTGGCCAATGTCTCGCTCGCCCGGCTCAAGGTCCGCAAGCGCGGAAAGGTGGAGGCCGACCGGCGCTCCCGGGAGCTCCTGGAGCGCGTCGGCCTCGCCGACCAAGCGAGCAACCCCCCGCCCAGCTCTCCGGCGGCCGGCAGCAGCGCAACCGGATGGGCCTCGCGCTCATCCCGGCTGCCGGGAGGGCAGTCGTCAGGCGCGCGAAGCGCGTCAAGCCCGCTACCGCAGGATGTGCATGCTGCTCTGGTTCGCCACCTGGGTGGCCCGGCGGGAGAGGCGCGATCCGAAGGCGGAGGGGACCGGAGTCGCACCGGCCGAGCTCGAAACGGCGCTGCCGGGAGGGCGGTGACCGATACTGACAGGGAGAGTCGGCCGGAAGGAGCAGTGCCCGCTCGGCAAAGCAGCCGGTGATCACTTCTCGCGCGGCGGTACCGGACCACGGTCCGGGCCCGTCCGGGCAGGGAGAAGGTCAGCTGTCCCGCCGGTCGGGTCGTGCTCGCGGGGCGCCCCCGGAGAACGTACCGGAGCGTTGACGGCCGGCTTGCCGAGGCCGGGCGGGCCCACGTCGTGCGATGGCGCGACGCGGGTGCCGCTCCCCTTCGGCCACCAGGACCCGGGCGGACGTCAGTCCGACGCCCGGTGCGAGGTGCGGGTCGCGGCGGGCAGCGGTGCCTGGGCCGCCCGCGTCACATCGCCGATCAGCTCCACCACGTCCGGCCCGTACGCCTGGGTGTTGACCACCTTCAGGAGCAGGCAGAACGAGTTGTTCCGGTACTTGCGCAGCAGCTTCTCGTGGTTGCGGGCGAGGTACCGGGTGGCCGCCTGGTTCGTGATGGCCCGCTGCCCGCAGATCAGGAAGACCGGGCGGGCGTCCTCCCCGCCCGTCAGCCGGGCGAGCAGCACATGCTCGGCGACGCCCGACTCCAGCCGGTAGCGCTCCGATCCGACCTGGAAGGCGGCCCGGTCGGGGCCCGGCTCCGGATCGGTGTTGATCTTCACCCCGGGCAGCAGCGTCTGCAGATGGGCTGCCATCCGCCGATTCGACCCAGGACCGCCGAGGCAGAATTCCGTGCGCTCGCCGAAGCCCTGCTGCGCCGTGTCGTGGGAGACGATCCTGGCGTTCGCCGAGCAGTCCTTGATCAGCGCGGAGAGTTCGAGCAGCGCGAATACGTCGTACCGGTGGACGGACCCCTCCCCGCCGCCTGCCTCACGGTTGACGACCAGCAGGCACTCCGAGTTGGCGGGCAGCCCCAGGAATGCCTGCTTGCGGCGGAGTTTGCGCCGCCACAGATACGTACGGGCGAGCCAGCCGATGGTCGCGCTGATTCCGGCGGCCAGCACACCCAGCACGATATTGCGCACGTCGTCAGTCATGGCCGGGCATATTAGCGGTCCGCAGAAGCCCTGGCCGAGGCGGTCCTGACGATACGGCGGAAGCGGCGTTACCCTGCGCGGACGATTCCTCACCGGAGGTGCTGATGCGTCGTTCCATCGGGCGTCACATGTCGTTGCTCAGCGTGGCCGCCGTCACCGTCTCGCTCTGCGCGGCGGCCCCCGCCGCCCCGTTACCTGCCGCGCCACCCGCCAAGTCACCCGTGGCCGTCGGCTATGGGGGAGCGGTGGCCAGCGTCGACGCGGACGCGTCGGCCGCTGGTATCGAAGTCCTGCGCGAGGGAGGCAACGCGGTCGACGCGGCGGTGGCGACCGCGGCGGCCCTCGGAGTCACGGAGCCGTACTCGGCGGGCGTCGGAGGCGGAGGCTACTTCGTCCACTACGACGCCCGGAGCGGCAGAGTGGAAACCATCGACGGACGCGAACGGGCGCCGCTGAGCGCCGACTCCTCTCTGTTCCTGGAGAACGGGCAGCCGCTCCCCTTCGCCGATGCCGTCACCAGCGGCCTGAGCGTCGGCACCCCCGGCACCGCCGCCACCTGGCAGACGGTCCTGGACACCTGGGGCAGCGAGCCGCTGCGGCAAGTGCTGAAACCGGCCGAGCGGCTCGCGCGCGACGGGTTCGTCGTCGACGACACCTTCCGCTCGCAGACCGCGGGCAACCAGGCCCGGTTCGAGGACTTCCCGGCCACCGCGCGGCTGTTCCTGCCCGGCGGGCAACTGCCGGTGGTCGGCTCCGTCTTCAAGAACCCCGATCTGGCCCGTACGTACCGGGAACTGGGCCGGAAGGGCGTCGGTGAGCTGTACCGGGGTGGGCTGGCCCGCGACATCGTACGGACCGTACGCAATCCGCCCGTCGACCCGGACGCGACCAGGGCGGTGCGCCCCGGCGACCTGACGTCCGCGGACCTCAGGGCGTACCGGACCCTGCGGCAGGCCCCGACCGGAGTCCGCTACCGCGGCCTCGACGTGTACGGGATGGCCCCCTCGTCGTCCGGCGGTACGACCGTCGGCGAGGCCCTCAACATCCTCGCGGCCACGGACCTCTCGAAGGCGAGCGAGGTGCGGTATCTGCACCGGTTCATCGAGGCGAGCCGGATCGCGTTCGCCGACCGGGGCCGCTGGATCGGCGACCCGGCCTTCGAGGACGTACCGGTCAAGGAGCTGCTCAGCAAGCGGTACGCCGCTTCGCGGGAGTGCCTGATCAGCGACGACGCCGTCCTGCCCAGCCCGCTCGCCCCGGGCGACCCGCGCCACCCCGCGCCCTGCGCCACCGGCGGTGAGGCGGCCCCGACGACGTACGAGGGGGAGAACACCACGCATCTGACGGTCGCCGACAAGTGGGGCAACGTCGTCGCGTACACCCTGACCATCGAGCAGACCGGCGGCAGCGGCATGACGGTCCCCGGGCGCGGCTTCCTGCTCAACAACGAGCTGACCGACTTCTCCTTCGCGCCTGCCAACCCGGCGGTGCACGACCCGAACCTGCCGGGCCCGGGGAAGCGCCCGCGGTCCTCGATCTCGCCGACCATCGTGCTGCGGCACGGTGAACCGGTGCTGGCCCTCGGTTCACCGGGCGGCGCGAGCATCATCACCACGGTCCTGCAGACGCTGACCGGGCACATCGACCGGGGTCTGCCGCTGGTCGAGGCCATCGCCGCGCCGCGCGCCAGCCAGCGCAACACGGCGGCCACGGAGATCGAACCGGAGCTGTGGAACAGCCCGGTGCGCGGACAACTGGAGGCGCTGGGCCATGTCTTCAAGCTGAACCCGGAGATCGGCGCGGCCACCGGTGTGCAGCGGCTGCCCGACGGGCGGTGGCTCGCGGCGGCGGAGAAGGTACGGCGGGGCGGCGGCTCCGCCATGGTGGTGCGCCCGAGCGGAAGGTGACGGCACAGGCGGCCGCGGCGGAACC
>DATCWZ010000060.1:0-4485 GCA_036566065.1 Streptomyces sp.
CCAGCTTCGCCGAGATCCCGGCGTCCGCCGCCGCCTCCTCCCGCGTCACCGGCCGGTGCGCACCCCGTATGTACGCGTACAGACCACGGCGCAGCTCGTCCGCCAGCACCGACACCGCCTCGACACCCGCAGCAGCGGGCGACTGGGGCGGAGCCGGGGATATGTCGGACGTCATAGGTCAACCGTAACGCCCATCCGGGCAGGCATTGCGTGGCACATCCCGGACGCCGGTGCGGTCGGCGCAACGGGTTGACCGATAAATCCCCGGCCGATTGGGGAAACGCCACAGCATGCCACGTGGGCCACCGGGTACCCGTCCGTCCTCGGTGTGCACAATGGACACAATAGGTACAGGGTTGAGCATGTGACCGCCCGGATACGTCGCTGGAGTCTGCAGCAGCCACCGCAGCCCCGTCACGCGCTGCTGGCGATCCCGGTCGCACTCATCGTGCTGATCACCGTCGTCGACCTGCTCATCCCGGTCGACATCCACCTCGATCCGCTGCTGGTCATCGCGCCCGCGATCACCGCTTCGTTCGCGGGGGCGCGTGAGACGGCTGCGGTCGCGTTGCTGGCCGTGGCGGCCCAGGCGGGCATCGGCATCTATTTCGGCACCCTGTTCTTCCGGGACGTGATAGTGCCGCTCTTCGCTCTCGTACTGCTGTCCATGTTCATCGTGTTCTTCTGTGTGGTGCGCGAACGTCATGGCAGAGAGCTGGAGCAGGTGCGCTCGGTCGCCGAGACCGCCCAGCAGGTCCTGCTCCGTCCGCTGCCGGACCGCATGGGGCGGCTCGAACTCGCCTCGCTGTATCTGGCGGCGGCCGACGAGGCCCAGATCGGCGGCGACCTGTACGCGGCGACGCGTATCGACGGCGGAGCCCGCGTGATGATCGGTGACGTGCGGGGCAAGGGCCTGTCCGCCGTCGGGGAGGCCGCCCTGCTGCTGGGGGCCTTCCGCGAGGCCGCGCACCGGAAGGCCACTCTGCCCGTACTCGCCGCCGGACTGGAACACAGCGTGAGCCGATATCTGCGGGAATACGAGCCGGAGCGCGAGAGCGGGGAACGCTTCGTCACCGCCCTGCTGCTGGAGATTCCCGACGACGGCCACATCGCGCTGATGACCAGCTGCGGCCATCCTTCGCCGCTGCTGCTGCGCCTGGGCCGGGCGGGTGTCCTCACCACCCGCCCCTCACCTCCGCTGGGGGTCATCGACACGAAACCGTCGGACTACACGGTCGATACGTGCACCTTCGCCCCCGGAGACACGCTGTTGCTCTTCACCGACGGTGTCATCGAGGCCCGCGACGCCGGCGGCGCCTTCTATCCCTTCCCGGAACGGGTCACCCAGTGGACGGACCGCAGCCCCGGGGCGCTCATCGAGTGCGTCCGGCACGATCTCCTCGCCCATGCGAACGGACGCCTCGGCGACGATGCCGCACTTGTGGCGATCCGCCGCACGCCCAGCCTGCGGCTGTAAGCGCGATTGCAAGTGCGGCGAGCACAAGAAAATCCCCGGTCCGGAATTGCGGGCCGGGGAATTCTCCACGTATATTGACTGCTTCTGTGCGGCCACAGAAAAGGCCCCCACCGGAGGCCTGCAATGAATACAGTATCGGACTGGGAGCCATTTTGTCAACTCGGGAAAGTGCCGAATTGCGGAAAGAGCAGGAATTCCTCGACCGGGTCTACGACCGCGTCGATGCACTGCGCGGTATCGCCGCGCAGCACGTCGAGGCAGCGCTGACGCCGGTCGGCTCCGGCCGGCAGGCACGCCTCGAACGCGATGTGCTCGTCGCGGAACGCTCAGGACTTCTGGCGGCGCTGAACGCGGTGGACGGCTCCCTGTGCTTCGGCCGCATCGATCTCTCCGACGGTGCCGCGCACCATATCGGCCGTATCGGACTGCGCGAGGACGACGCCGACCGCACGCCGCTGCTGATCGACTGGCGCGCACCGGTCGCCCGCCCCTTCTATCTCGCCACCGGACACACACCGATGGGGCTGCGCCGACGCAGGCACATCACCACCGAGGGCCGTACGGTCACCGAGCTGCACGACGAGATCCTCGACCTCGGGGACCGGGAGCGCACCGGCTTCGAGGACCCGCGCGGCGACTCCGTACTGCTCGCGGCGCTGAACGCCGCCAGAACCGGCCGCATGGGCGACATCGTTCGGACCATCCAGGCCGAGCAGGACCGCGTCATCCGCGCCCCCCACCGCGGGGTCCTGGTCGTCGAGGGCGGTCCCGGCACCGGGAAGACGGCCGTCGCGCTGCACAGGGCCGCCTTCCTCCTGTACGAGCACCGCGAGCTGCTCGCCAAGCGCGCCGTGCTGATCGTGGGGCCCAACCCCGCCTTCCTGCGCTACATCGCCGAGGTGCTGCCCGCACTCGGTGAGACCGGTGTCCTGCTCGCCACCCAGGCCACGCTCTTCCCCGGCGTCCACGCCCGCGGCACCGACACGCCCCGGGCCGCCGCGGTCAAGGGCGCAGAGCCGATGGCCGAGGCGCTCGCCCTCGCTGTCCGCGACCTGCAGCAACTGCCCGAGCCCGGCGCGCCGCTGGTCATCCCGCACGACGACGGGGACCTCGTCCTCGACTGGGAGATCGCGTACGAGGCGCGCCAGGCGGCCCGCGAGACCCGGCAGCCGCACAACCTCGCCCGGCCGTACTTCGCCTTCCGGGTCATCGACGCCCTCACGGCGCAGTTGGCCGAACGCATCGGTGCCGACCCGTACGGCGGGCCCAACTTCCTCGGCCCCGACGACATCGCCCAGCTCGGCAGGGGCATCGCCGTCAGCAAGGAGGTGCACGCCGCCGTCGACGAACTGTGGCCCGCTCTCGACCCGCAGGAGTTCCTCTCCCGCTATCTGGCCGACCCCGTGTACGTACCGTCCGAGAACGCCGACGCCATCAGGCGCGCTCCCGGCGACCGGGAGTGGACGCCGGCCGACGTACCGCTGCTCGACGAGGCGGCCGAGCTGCTAGGGGTGGACGACAGTGCCGAGCGGGCCGCCGCCGAGGCCGAGCGCCAGGAGCGGATCGCGTACGCGCAGGGCGTCCTGGAGCTGTCGCAGGGCTCGCGGACGTACGAGTTCGAGGACGAGGAGTCCGAGGTCCTCGCCGCCCACGACGTCATCGACGCCGAACGGATGGCGGACCGTCAGGAGGAGGCCGATCACCGCAGCGCGGCGGAACGGGCCGCCGCCGACCGGACCTGGGCGTTCGGGCACATCGTCGTCGACGAGGCGCAGGAGCTGTCACCGATGGCATGGCGGCTGCTGATGCGCCGTTCGCCGACCCGCTCGCTGACCCTGGTCGGGGACCCGGCGCAGACCTCCGAGGAGGCAGGGGTCGGCTCGTGGGAGAAGATCCTGCGGCCGTATGTGGGCGACCGGTTCGCGCATGTCACGCTCGGCGTCAACTACCGCACGCCCGTGGAGATCATGGAGCTGGCGGCCGCGGTCGTCCGCGCCGAGAACCCCGCCTTCGAGCCGCCCGGTTCGGTGCGGTCCACCGGCGAGACGCCGTGGACCCGGGACGCCGGGGACGACCTGGCGGGCACGGTGGCGCGGGCCGTCGCGGAACTGACGCCCGGGGAGGGGCGCCTCGCGGTGATCGCACCCGTACCACTGCACGAGGAGATCGCCGCCGCGCTGGAGGGGGTCACGGCGGGCGCCGAGCCCGATCTCACCCTCCCGGTGGTGCTGCTGGCCCCGCGCCAGGCCAAGGGACTTGAATTCGACCATGCGCTGGTGGTCGAGCCCTCGCAGTACGGGACCAGCGACCTGTACGTGGCACTGACCCGTGCCACCCAGCGGCTGGGCATCATCCACCGGGACGCGCTGCCCGAGGCGCTGCGTCGGGCGGCGTCAGCCGACTGAGCCGATCACCGGCACCGCTCCGGTTCCGGGGGCGCCCAGTATCTGCTCGGACCAGATGACCTTGCCGGTAGCGGTGTACCGGGTGCCCCAGCGTTCGGCGAACTGGGCGACCAGGAATAGGCCCCTGCCGCCCTCGTCCGTCGCCGCCGCGTAGCGCAGATGCGGCGCGGTGCCGCTCGAGTCGGAGACTTCGCAGATCAGCGTGCGGTCGTACAGCAGCCGGACGCTGATCGGCGGGGTGCCGTGGCGGATGGCGTTGGTGACCAGTTCGCTGAGGACGAGCTCCGTGGTGAAGGCTTCCTCGTCCAGCCCCCAGGCGGCGAGCCTGCGGGCGACGTCCTTGCGGATCCGGGCGACTTCGGAGGGGTCCTGGGCCACGTCCCACTGGGCGACCCTGTCGGGGTCGAGCATGCGGGTCGCGGCCACCAGGAGGGCGACGTCGTCGCTCGGCGGCGTGGGCAGCATCGTGGCGAGCACTTCGGCGCAGAGCTCCTCCGGGGTCCGCACCCGGCCGCTGAGGACGGAGCGCAGCATCTCAAGGCCCGCGTCGACGTCCCGGTCCCGGGTCTCGATCAGGCCGTTCGTGTAGAGGACCAGCCTGCT
>DATCWZ010000036.1:0-2835 GCA_036566065.1 Streptomyces sp.
GCCCAGGCACGGTGGGCAACCGAGATGACACAGCGGGTACTGCTGCGACCGCTGCCCCGGCAGATGGGACCGCTGGCCATCTCCTCGCTCTACCTCGCGGCGGACGAGGAATCCGCCATCGGCGGCGACCTGTACGCCGCCGCCACCATGGGCAGCACATCCCGGGTGCTGGTCGGCGACTCCCAGGGCAAGGGCCTGGCTGCCGTCGAGGCCGTCAGCTCACTGCTCGGAGCCTTCCGCCGGGCCGCGCGGCGCGACGAGACCCTCCCCCGCCTGGCGGCCTATCTGGAGCGCAGCCTCACTGAGGAGGTGCAGGAGAGCGTCGACGCGGCAGGCGGCGACTGCTCCTTCCTGGAGGGGTTTGTCACCGCGGTGGTGGCCGACGTACCGCACGACGAGGAAAAGGTGCACATCCTCAACCTGGGCCACCCCTCCCCGCTGATCATCCGTGGCGGAACCGTGCTCCCGGTCGACCCGGCGAATCCCGCCCTGCCACTCGGGCTGGGGGACCTGGCCAAGGATCCGCCATGCGTCGACACCGTGTCCTTTCTATGCGGCGACACCCTGCTGCTGTACACCGACGGCGTGATCGAAGCACGCGACTCGGCCGGCACCTTCTACCCCCTCGTCGAACGCCTGCCGAACTGGTCCGGCGGCACCCCGGACGAACTGCTCCAGGCCATCAGCACCGATCTGCAGCACTACACTCGCGCCCGCCTCGCGGACGATGTCGCCATGGTCGCCATCCACCGAGCAGGCTGAACCGGCCGACCCGGTTATCTCCTCCAACTGCGGGGCGATGGCATCCAGGGCACGGGCGATCCGGTCGTCGGTGGAGCAAGTCGGCTCGGGGAGCATCCGCACGTCGCCGCATATTGCCCCCTGGCACATAGCTGGGTCACACCCGGGAAGGGCAGGGCGGGACGGTGGCGCGGCTCGTTGGGAGGCCATGGGACGAGCATCGCGGGTGCGGGCGGCGGGGCGGGCAGAGCGTACGGCGAACGGCGGGCTGCTGTTCCAGGAGCCGCGCCCGGCTGACGAGGCGGCGTCGGTGGAGTTGCTGGGGACGGTGGAATTCACCCGGCCGAAGACCGGGGTGGAGATGGCTCATGCCGTGGCGCACCGGCATCGGCTTGATCCGTCCTGCGGTGTGCAGGCGACATGGGTGGCCGAGAGTCGGCAGGGCGAGGTGGTCGGGGTACTGACCGCGGCGCCGCCGCTGGGGTGGATCGGTTCGATCAAGACGCTGAGCCCTGAGCACCGGTCGTACGTCGCCCAGCGCATCGTGGAGGCGGAGGCGCTGTCGGTCGCGCCGGAGGCCCGCGGGCTGTCTGGGGCACCGGATGATCAAGACGGCGGCCGCGCACTACGCCGGTCTCGGGTACCGGCTGATGCCGGGGACGACCACCGGTGGCCACTGACTGGGCCATGGCCTGGCACAAGGGCGTCACCTCGGCCTCACTCGCCGAACCCCGGCTACGGCCGCACTCTGGCAGCCAAGCCCGCCCAGTTGGTGGTCGTGATGCTCGCCGCGGCAGGCCACGGCCTCGCCCAGGCGAGGGACCGCGCGGACCTGGCCCGCGCCCTGGCAGTCGTCTCCCTCGCCTGCTCTCTCGGCGTCGTAATCCTGGCCCCCGCCTTGACGCCACCTGACGCGCGGCCGCGACTGCGTGCGGGCCGAGTCCCGAACCGAGTCCTGCGAATCTGCGGACGGCGACCGCACACTGCGCACATCCGCGAAGCCCGTAACCGGTTCTGCCGCAGGGCAATGGCCCGGCCGGTGACGACCACACTCCACCCGTGGAGGGACGACCGGGCCCGAACCCGGGGACCGTCGGCCGCCACAAGGGACTGATGGACCACGCCTCCGGCGAGTCGTGGCGCGGACAGTGGTCACGGGAAGCCGTTCCGCCGGCAAGGAACCTGCGGTGCGCTCCCGATCGGGCAGTACCACGACGAAGAGGAAAGCGACGGACAACATCGGCTCCATGGGACGCATCCCGGTGGGCACGCTCACCGACCAGTTCGGCGGACGAGTGATGTTCCCGATCGTCTCTGCGGGTCACCACCGTGCCGGTGCTCTACCCCGGCCTGGCCGACCGGCGCCCGTATGCTGAAACGGCCGGGTGACGGGATCACCGCACACGAGCACACGAGGCGGCTCCATTACGCCGGCTTTCCGGCTGGCCGCGAGGAGGGTATGCGATGACAACTCGCTCTCCGGACATTCCTTCCGTGAGGTCATGGGTCGGTGATGCGGTGAAGGCTCCGTCCATGCACAATGCCCAGCCCTGGCGGTTCCGGTACATGCCGGATCCGGGCGTGCTGCAATTGCGGATGGACCCGACGCGCGTCATGCCACGCACCGATCCAGCGGCCCGCGGCCTGCACGTCGGATGCGGAGCGGCCCTGTTCAATCTCCGCGTCGCTGCCGCCCACGCGGGCTGGGAGTGTGAGATCGGCCTTCTGCCCGACTCGGCCGAACCCGAACTGCTGGCCAATGCCTCTTTCGTCCGCTCTGACGGTGCGGACCTCGTCTCCGGACTGTATCCGGCCGTCGACAGACGGCGTACCAGCCGGGAGCCGTTCAGTGACGAGGCCGTTCCGGAGGTGATCCGCGACGGGCTGAGCGGTGCGGCACTCGCGGAAGGCGCACGCCTGGCCTTCATGGGCGACTGGCAGGTACAGAACGCGCTCGACCTGGTCTGGGACGCCGAACGGGAGGAGGCCTTGTCTCCCTCCGCCCGGGAGGAGATCGCCCGCTGGACGGACGCCGGGGCGCACGAAACCACGGAAGGAATCCCGAGCTACGCGTTCGGACCCCGCCGCCACGGC
>DATCWZ010000024.1:0-3017 GCA_036566065.1 Streptomyces sp.
CAGCGCCGAGCCGGGCGGTAACGCGGTCAGGGCGGCGGGCAACGGCTCCCCGGTCCAGGTGACCACGGTGGGCGGGAGCAGCCGGGAGGCCGCCGCCGACTCGGCGGCGGCCAGCGATGCCCGTACCGCCTCGGGGGTGCGGGCGTCCACGCCGAGCGCGGCGAGCACAGCCGTCACCGTGTCGTCCGGGACGGGCACCGTGACATCCGGGGACGGGGAGTAGGAGGTGGCGACGCCGTGCAGTGCGGCGAGCCGGGACAAGCCCATTCAGACTCCTGGCGACTCCAGGCCCCCCGCGGTGCCGGGTGCGGTCGGCTCGCTGGTCAAAGGGGCGGCGGCGGTGAGCGGCGGTTCGCTCGTGAGCGGGGTGGCGTCGGCGAGCGGCGGCTCACTGGTCAGCGGTGCGGCGTCGGCGAAAGCGGGTTCGCCGGTCGGACCCGGAATGTGCGTGGAAGCGGGCATAGCGGCCTCCTGGCCGTGGACGACAGGACACAGCGGGCCTACCCAGCCCCTAACGACAACGAGCACAACGTGCCCTGAGTCACATTCAGTTCCCGCGTACGTCCCGTTTGGGGCCTTTTTCGGCCAGACACTTCGCACCCCAATGTCACCACGAATCACACCGTGTGACACAACGGGCAAACGCGTCACAACGGCCACTCGCATTGACACTCTCGCGCGCGGGTGGTGGGCTCGGAGGCCACATGGGACGAGGGGAGCGTGCGTGCAGCTCGGACGCAGAAAGCATGCGGCGGCCATCACCGTCGCCGTGATCGGCGGGCTGCTCGGCTCCGTGGCGCCCGCCGCCGTCGCGGCCCCCGTCGTACCGGGCACCCCGGTCGCGAGTTCGGCCGATCTCGTGGACGGGACCGGGCTGCCGTCCGTATGGCCGCGCCCCCAGTCCATCAAGGCGGCGGGACACGCCGTGCCGCTCGGCGCCGAGGTGACCGTCATCGCCGACGCGGACGCCGATCCGTACGCGGTGGACGAGCTGGAAGCCGTCCTGCGTAACGCGGGTGTGCGCACCCTGCACCGCGCGCTGCCCGGCGGCGGCCCGGTCATCCGGCTCGGTGGCACGGGCGCCGGGCAGGCGCTCAGCGCGCTGCGGGCCCCGGCCCGCGCCGACCTGCCGTCGGGCGGCTACCGGATCGCCGTCGGTACGGTCGGAGGGCGGCCCACCGTCGCGCTGGACGGTATCGGCGAGGACGGCCTGTTCCACGGGGTTCAGACGCTGCGTCAGCTCGTCCGGAACGGCACCGTAGCGGGTGTCTCGGTACGTGACTGGCCGGGCACCGCCGTACGCGGAATGGCCGAGGGGTTCTACGGGCAGCCATGGACCACCGAGGAACGGCTCGCGCAGATCGGCTTCATGGGCCGTACCAAGCAGAACCGGTACCTCTACGCCGCGGGTGACGACGCCTACCGGCAAGCACGCTGGCGCGAGCCGTATCCGGCGGACCGGCGCACCGACTTCCGGGCGATGGCCGCGAAGGCGCGCGCCGAGCATGTGACGCTCGGCTGGGCCGTATCGCCCGGCCAGGCGATGTGCATGGCGTCGGACGGTGACATCAGGGCGCTGACGCGGAAGATCGACGCGATGTGGGCGCTGGGCGTGCGGGCCTTCCAGTTGCAGTTCCAGGACGTCAGTTACAGCGAATGGCACTGCGACAAGGACGCGGAGACGTTCGGCAGCGGCCCGAAGGCGGCGGCCAGGGCGCAGGCGCGGGTCGCCGGCGCGGTCGCCCGGCATCTGGCGGAGCGTTACCCGGACGCGGAGCCGCTGTCGCTGATGCCGACGGAGTACTACCAGGACGGCGCCACCGACTACCGCACGGCGCTCGCCGCCGGGCTCGACGACCGGGTGCAGGTCGCGTGGACCGGCGTCGGGGTGGTGCCCAGGACCATCACCGGGCACGAACTGGCCGGTGCGCGGGCCGCCTTCCGCCATCCGATGGTGACCATGGACAACTATCCGGTCAACGACTACGCGCAGGACCGGATCTTCCTCGGCCCCTACACCGGCCGGGAACCGGCAGTGGCGATCGGCTCGGCCGCGCTGCTGGCCAACGCGATGGAACAGCCCTCGGCGTCCCGTATCCCCCTGTTCACCGCCGCCGACTTCGCCTGGAACCCGAAGGGATACCGGGCGCAGGAGTCCTGGCAGGCGGCCATCGACGATCTGGCGGGCGGTGACGCCGGGACGCGTGCGGCGCTCGGCGCGCTGGCGGGCAACAGCGCGACCTCGGTGCTGGGCGGCGACGAGTCGGCCTATCTGCGTCCGCTGTTCGCCGCGTACTGGGAGGCCCGCGGGGCCTCGGACGTGACAGCCCGCGACAACGCGGCGCGTGAGCTGCGCGCGGCGTTCAGCGTGATGCGCCAGGCCCCGCAGCAGCTCAAGGGCCTCGCCGACGGGCGGCTGGCGGGCGAGGTGCGGCCGTGGAGCGAACAGCTCGCCCGGTACGGCCAGGCAGGTGAGCTGGCGGTCGACATGCTGGAGGCCCAGTCCCGCGGCGACGGGGCGGGCGCCTGGAAGGCCCAGCTCGAACTGGAGCCGCTGCGCAAGCGGATCAAGGCGAGCGGGGCGACGGTCGGCGCGGGGGTGCTCGGCCCGTTCCTGGACCGGGTACGCAAGGAGGCCGACGGCTGGAACGGTGTCGACCGCGATGCGGGCACCGTGTCCCAAGACGTGGACAGTCATACGGTGCGGCTGGCCCGGGCCCGTCCGCTGGAGACGGTCACCGCGATGACGGCCCCGGGCGGCGCGGCCGCGAACGCGGTGCTGCAGGCGCATGTGCCGGGGCAGGGCTGGTACGACCTGGGTCCGCTGTCGGCGACCGGCTGGACCCAGACCCCGGCGCGGGGTCTTGCGGCGGATGCGATACGGATCACGGCGCGGGCCGCCCGGCCGATGTTCGTCGCGCCCACGGCTCCCGGGGCCACCGCGCCCTCGGTCGTACCCACGGCGGGCGGGCGCATCCCGCAGATCCGGGCGCTGGTGCCGTGGTTCGGTGACGAGC
>DATCWZ010000383.1:0-4643 GCA_036566065.1 Streptomyces sp.
CAGCGCCCTGGACGCCGCCGCGGAGCGCCACGGCGCCGCCGCCGTCCTCCTCGGCCACACCCGCGACGACCAGGCCGAGACCGTCCTGCTCGGCCTCGCACGCGGCTCCGGCATCCGCTCGCTCTCCGGCATGGCCGCCGCGTCCGGCCCCGCCGGCCGCTACCGCCGCCCGTTCCTCCAGCTCGACCGGCAGACCGCCCGCAAGGCCTGCATGGTCCAGTCGCTGCCCGTCTGGGACGACCCGCACAACGTCGACCCCGCCTACACCCGCTCCCGCCTGCGCCACGAGGGGCTGCCCGCCCTGGAGAAGGCCCTCGGCAAGGGAGTCGTCGAAGCCCTCGCGCGTACCGCCCAGCTCTCCCGGGATGACGCCGACGCCCTCGACACCTGGGCCGCCGAGGCCGCCCTGTCCGTACGCGACGACGCGGGCCGCCTCGAATGCGCCAAGCTCCGCTTCCTGCCCCCGGCCGTACGCCGCAGGGTGCTGCGCCGTGCCCTGATCGACGCGGGCTCCCCGGCGGGCTCGCTCTTCGCCCGGCACATCGAGGAAGTCGACCGGCTGATCACGGCCTGGCGCGGCCAGGGAGCCATCAACCTGCCCGGCCGCGTCGAGGCCCGGAGGCAGGATGGCAGACTGTTGATTCGGCAGAGCTGACGCGCGAGCGGCTGAAACGCAGGCGAAACGGTCCGGCCGGCCCGGTGCGTCAATCCGGGTCCGGCGGACAGAGAAAGAGACGCGGGTGAACGAGAAGGACATGGGCACCGACCTCCAATCGGTGCTCCTCACCAAGGAAGAGATCGACGCGAAGATCGTCGAACTGGCCGCGAAGATCGACGCGGAGTACGCGGGCAAGGACCTGCTCCTCGTCGGTGTCCTCAAGGGCGCCGTCATGGTCATGGCGGACCTGGCGCGGGCCCTGTCCACCCCTGTCACCATGGACTGGATGGCCGTCTCCTCGTACGGAGCGGGCACCCAGTCGTCCGGCGTCGTCCGGATCCTCAAGGATCTCGACACCGACATCAAGGGCAGGCACGTCCTGATTGTCGAGGACATCATCGACTCCGGGCTGACGCTCTCCTGGCTGCTGTCCAACCTCGGCTCCCGCGAGCCCGCCAGCCTTGAGGTCTGCGCTCTGCTGCGCAAGCCGGACGCGGCGAAGGTCGCCATCGACGTGAAGTGGGCGGGCTTCGACATCCCCAGCGAGTTCGTCATCGGCTACGGGCTGGACTACGCGGAGAAGTACCGCAACCTTCCCTTCGTGGGCACGCTCGCCCCGCACGTGTACGGCGGCTGACGCCGCACGAGGGTCCCCAGGAACCCGGCCGGCGGCCTGTTCGCCGGAACCCGGCCGGGTTCCTGGGAACCCTCGCCGATTTCCCGCCGTTGGAGGCTTCGAAGACGGGTTTGTCAGACGTCACCGGCGGCCGCGGGTGACAATGCTGGGGTACCGTCCCAGGAACAGTCTTTTCTCACAGCAGCATTTACCTACGGGCAGGAGGGACGGGGCGACTTCGCTCCGTATGGATGGACGTGAAGCGATACTTCCGTGGGCCGGTCATGTGGATCGTGCTGGCCGTCCTCGCCGTGGTCGTGTTGATGCAGGTCGTCGGCCAGTCCGGCGGCTACAAGACGGTGGAAACCGGCAAGGTTGTCCAGGCGATCAGCAAGAACCAGGTGGAGCAGGCCAAGCTCACCACTGGTGACGAACAGATTCTCAAGATCGAGCTGAAGGACGGCGAGAAGCTCAAGGGCCAGTCCGGCAGCAAGTTCCAGGCGAGCTATATCGGCAACCAGGGCGTCGAGCTCGCCAACACGCTGCAGAAGAAGTTCGAGAGCGGTGACATCGAGAAGGGTTACACCGTCTCGCCGTCGAAGCAGTCCCCGTTCCTTTCGATCCTCCTCTCGCTGCTGCCCTTCGTCCTGATCGTGGTCGTCTTCCTGTTTCTGATGAATCAGATGCAGGGCGGCGGTTCCAAGGTCATGCAGTTCGGCAAGTCCAAGGCCAAGCTGATCACCAAGGACACGCCGAAGACGACGTTCGCCGATGTGGCGGGGGCGGACGAGGCGGTCGAGGAACTCTACGAGATCAAGGAATTCCTCCAGGAGCCGGCGAAGTTCCAGGCCGTCGGCGCCAAGATCCCCAAGGGCGTCCTGCTCTACGGGCCGCCCGGTACGGGCAAGACGCTGCTCGCGCGCGCCGTCGCGGGCGAGGCCGGTGTGCCGTTCTACTCGATCTCGGGTTCCGACTTCGTCGAGATGTTCGTCGGTGTCGGTGCCTCCCGGGTCCGTGACCTGTTCGAGCAGGCCAAGGCGAACGCCCCGGCGATCGTCTTCGTCGACGAGATCGACGCCGTCGGCCGGCACCGCGGTGCCGGTATGGGCGGCGGCCACGACGAGCGCGAGCAGACGCTCAACCAGCTCCTTGTCGAGATGGACGGCTTCGACGTGAAGGGCGGCGTCATCCTGATCGCCGCCACGAACCGGCCGGACATCCTCGACCCGGCGCTGCTGCGCCCGGGTCGCTTCGACCGGCAGATCGCCGTCGACCGGCCCGATATGCAGGGCCGCCTCGAAATCCTCAAGGTGCACCAGAAGGGCAAGCCGGTCGCGCCGGACGTCGATCTCAACGCCGTCGCCCGCCGCACCCCCGGCTTCACCGGCGCCGACCTGTCGAACGTGCTGAACGAGGCCGCGCTGCTCACCGCGCGCAGCAACCACAAGCTCATCGACAACGAGATGCTCGACGAGGCGATCGACCGCGTCGTGGCGGGTCCGCAGAAGCGGAGCCGGATCATGTCCGAGAAGGAGAAGAAGATCACCGCGTACCACGAGGGCGGACACGCCCTGGTCGCGGCGGCCTCCCCCCAGTCGGACCCGGTCCACAAGATCACGATCCTCTCGCGCGGCCGTGCCCTCGGTTACACGATGGTGCTGCCGGAGGAGGACAAGTACTCCACCACGCGCAACGAGATGCTCGACCAGCTCGCGTACATGCTGGGCGGGCGCGCGGCCGAGGAGCTGGTCTTCCACGACCCGACGACCGGCGCGGCGAACGACATCGAGAAGGCCACCGCGACGGCCCGTGCGATGGTCACGCAGTACGGCATGACGGAGCGGCTCGGAGCGATCAAGTTCGGCGGCGACAACACCGAACCGTTCGTGGGCCGTGAGATGGGCCACCAGCGTGACTACTCGGAAGAGGTCGCGGCGCTCGTCGACGAAGAGGTCAAGAAGCTCATCGAGACCGCGCACAACGACGCGTGGGAGATCCTCGTCGAGAACAGGGACATCCTCGATGCCCTGGTCCTGGAGCTGCTGGAGAAGGAGACGCTCGGCAAGGAGGAGATCTCGCGGATCTTCGCCCCGATCGTGAAGCGCCCGGCCCGCCCGGCGTGGACCGGCTCCGCCCGGCGCACGCCGTCCACGCGGCCGCCGGTGCTCTCCCCGAAGGAGCTCGCCCTCACCAACGGCACCGCCAACGGCTCGACCGGCCCGGCGGAGATCGCACCCAAGGACATCAGGCCGAAGGACATCGGCACGTCCACGGAGGCGGTCCCGGAGGAGCGTCCCGAGAGCTGAGGCCGTACCGTCCCCGGGTGCGGCGCCTGTCAGGGGCGCCCCACCCGGGCACGGAATGGATGCCGTGCCCCCCAGGTTCTAGCCTGAAGGGGCACGGCTTTTCGTATGCTTGCGGCGCATGCCGCCGAACGCGCTTGCGACAGCACAAGGAAAAACGAGGCACAAATGACCGACCCGGTGACGCTGGATGGCCAGAGCCCGATCCGCGAATACGACGAGAAGCGGGCCGAGGCGGCCGTGCGGGAACTCCTGTACGCGCTTGGGGAGGACCCCGACCGCGAGGGACTGCTGGAGACCCCGGGGCGGGTGGCACGGGCCTACAAGGAGATCCTGGCGGGCATGTGGCAGGAGCCCGAGGACGTCCTGACGACGACGTTCGACCTGAGCCATGACGAGATGGTCCTGGTGAAGGACATCGAGATCGTCAGCCTGTGCGAGCATCACCTGCTGCCGTTCCACGGCGTCGCTCACGTCGGCTACATCCCCTCCGAGAACGGCAAGATCACCGGCCTGTCCAAGCTCGCCCGGCTCGTCGACGTCTATGGCCGCCGCCCGCAGGTGCAGGAGCGTCTGACCACGCAGATCGCGGACTCGCTGATGCGGATCCTGGACGCGCGCGGTGCGATCGTGGTCGTCGAGGCGGAGCACATGTGCATGTCCGTCCGGGGCATCCGCAAGCCCGGAGCGAAGACGACGACGTCCGCGGTGCGCGGCCAGCTTCGCGACGCGTCGACGCGGGCCGAGGCCATGAGCCTCATACTGGCACGCTAGCCGCTCGTACTACGCGGCGGCCGCGCCCGTGCCGCCCCGGCCCTTGTCCTTGCCGCGGTCGCCGTCCTCCGGGATCCTGCAGACCCGCTCCAGGAAGAAGGCGGCCGCGATGACAGCGGCGCCCGCCAGGACGGCGAAGCCCGCGTAGATCGCCTGGTCCCGGCGCGGCGGGATGTCCAGGGACCCGAGCAGGAAGACGCCGGTGCCCCCGTACGTCCCGGCGACCAGGGCGGCGACGAGCGCGCTGGCCTGGCCGAAGACGACCGCGCGGGCCGCCATCAGCGGCTCGACG
>DATCWZ010000013.1:0-5642 GCA_036566065.1 Streptomyces sp.
ACATGGGCGCGCATCGACGAGCCGATGGTCCGCGCGGCCGCGCAGGGATCGCTCGCCATGATGGCCCGCGGCGGGGTCACCACCGCGGTGGACCACCACTACGTGTATCCGCGGGGAGCGGGCGATCTCTCCGGTGCGATCATCGGCGCGGCGCGTGACATGGGCGTACGGTTCACCCTTGCCCGCGGCTCGATGGACCGCGGTGCGAAGGACGGCGGGCTGCCGCCCGACTTCGCCGTCGAGACCCTGGAGGACGCGCTCGCCGCCACCGAGGCGACGGTCGACGCGTACCACGACGCCTCCCCCGACGCGATGACCCAGGTCGCCGTCGCACCCTGCTCGCCGTTCTCCGTATCCACCGAACTGCTCAGTCAGGGCGCGGAACTGGCCCGGCACAAGGGTGTACGCCTGCATACGCACGGCTCGGAGACCGTCGAGGAGGAACAGTTCTGCAAGGAGCTGTTCGGGATGGGCCCGACCGACTATTTCGAGTCGGCCGGTTGGCTCGGCGCCGACGTGTGGATGGCGCACTGCGTCCATATGAACGACTCCGACATCGCAGCCTTCGCCCGTACCGGAACGGGCGTCGCGCACTGCCCGTCCTCCAACGCCCGCCTCGGCGCCGGGACCGCCCGGGTCCCCGACATGCTCGCCGCCGGTGTCCCGGTCGGCCTCGGCGTCGACGGCACGGCGTCCAACGAGTCCGGCGAACTCCACACCGAACTGCGCAACGCCCTCCTCATCAACCGCCTCGGCGCCCACCGCGCACGCGCCCTGACCGCACGCCAGGCGCTGCGCCTCGGTACGTACGGTGGCGCCAGGGTCCTCGGCCGCGCCGCCGAGACCGGCTCGCTGGAGGCCGGAAAGCTCGCCGACCTCGTCCTGTGGAAGCTGGACACCCTGGCGCACGCCTCCATCGCCGACCCGGTGGCCGCGCTCGTCCTCGGCGCCGCGGCCCCCGTCACGCTCTCCCTCGTCAATGGCCGGGCGGTCGTCGAGGACGGCCACCTGACCACGGCGGACGAGGACGCCATCGCCCGCGCCACCCGTGACGAGGCGCGGCGCCTGGCACGGATCACCGCCGAAGGCTGACCGGAGCGGCGGCGGATCGGCTGTCGGCCGGTCAGCCGATGTGGTAGCTGTCGCCGTACACCTTCCAGTCGAGCGGCGGATCCAGATCCAGATTGCCCTTCCGCAGGAACACCCGCTGGGCCGTGTCCACCCGGCTGGTGTCCGAGTGGGCCTCCTCCTGCCGCATCGCCCACACCCGCGCGTCCAGGAACGCGTCGAGATAGGCCACCTCGCCGCCGCCCTGCGCCGGCGGGCGCGCCTTCGCCAGGGCCATCCGGCGGATGGAGCCGAAGCTCGCGGCGTCGTCGCCGTCGCCGTGCATGACGATGGCGTCGTAGTACGCGAACTGGCCGAGCGTGCCGAGACCGTCCGCCTTGCCCTGGCGCACCGCCGGACCGAAGTACACCCGGTCCCGCTCGTCGTCCTGCGCCCGCTTGAACGCCGGGTCTGCGGCGGCCCGCTTCCAGTCCTGGGTGAAGCCGGGGTCGAGCCCGTGGTGCGAGTCGCTGCCGTCCACTTCGCGCAGCGCGTGCAGATACCTCGCGAGTACGTTGCCGGGCGCGCGCCGGGTGTACCGCTCCACCAGGTCCAGCATGTCGCCAGTGCCGGAGCAGAACCCGATGATGCCCGCCGTGTAGCCGCGGCCGTCCCCGATGTCCTCGATGTAGCCGTACTGCGCCTGCCAGTCCAGCGTGGAGTTCTCCGCGCTGGACACCAGTCGCATGGCGATGTCCTTCTTCGCCGGATCGTCGAGCCCGGTCGTGGCTGCCTCCAGATGATGTACGGCCGACGGCGTGGGGGCGCCGGCATGAGCGGTGACGGGGATCGCGGCGAGGGCCAGTCCGAGGGCGATGACCGCGAACCCGAAGGTGGCATGGTGGGGGTTGGTGCACCAGTCCACTCCTACCCGGTTACTCTCGGCAGGTAGCGTCCTGTCGGTCAGCTCTTCCCGATGCGGTAGGTGTCGCCGTACACCTTCCACCGCAGGGGCGTCTGAAGTTGGAGCCTGTTCTCGCGTACGAAGACTCGCTGGGCCGTCTCCACCCGGCTGGTGTCGGTGTGGGAGGGCTCCTTGCGGATCGCGGCCACCCGGGCATCCAGGAACGCGTTCAGGTATGCCTTCTCGTTCCCGCCGTCGGAGGGCGGTTCGGCCGCCGCGAGGGCCTGGCGGCGGATCGTACGGAAGCCGATGCTGCCGTTCGCGTCACCGTAACCGTGCATCACATACGCGTCGTAGTAGATGAACTGGCCGAGCGCCCCGAGGCCGTCGGCCTTGGCCCGCTCGACCGCCGGGTCGAAGTAGGAACGGTCACGCTCCGTGTCCTGTGCCGACCGGAACAGCGGGTCCGCCGCGGCCTTCACCCACGCCGTGGTGAACGGGCTGCCGAGGCCCTTGTGCGACGCGCTGCCCCGCACCGCGCGCAGCGCCGGAAGGAAACGTGTCAGCCCGTTGCCCGGTCGCGCCGCCTCGTAACGCTCGACGACCTTGAGCATGTCGCCGGTGCCGGAGCAGAATCCGATGATGCCCGCCGTGTAGCCGCGGCCGTCATGGATGTCCTGGATGTACGCGTACTGCGCCTGCCAGTCCAGCGTGGAGTTCTCCGCGCTGGACACCAGTTCCATGGCGATCTGTTTTTTCGCCGGTTCGTCGAGACCGGATCCGGCGGCACCGGAACCGGAACTGGAGCATCCGACCAGTGCGGAGGCCGTCAGCACGACGGCGGCGAAGGGCGCGAACAGCGGGCGGATCATGAGCTTCACATCGCCAAGCCTGCCAGGCCGGGGTGCGGAACGGGCGGGCGCCGGACGGCTGTAGCGTCGGTGGCATGGAAGATCAGTCTGTTGTGGATGTCGGCGATGTGCGGCTGGCGTACCGGACCTGGGGTGACCCCTTCGGCGCGCCGGTGGTGCTGCTGCACGGCCTCGGCGAGTCCGCCGCGAGCTGGGAGGCCGCCGGGAGCCTGCTCGGCCAGGAATGGCGCGTCTTCGCCCTGGATCTGCGCGGGCACGGGGAGAGCGACTGGCCGGACGAGTACGAACTCGAACTGATGCGGGACGACGTGGCCGGCTTCCTGGACGCGTGCGAGCTTGACCGGGTCGGCGTGGTCGGCCATGCGATGGGCGGCGCCGTGGCCTATCTGCTCGCCGAGGAATACGCGGACCGGGTGGAGCGGCTGGTGCTGGTGGAGACCCCGCCGCCGTTCCCCGACCAGCGGGCGGCCGGGCCGCTGCCCGGCGGGCCGGTGGACTACGACGAGAACGCCGTCCCGGAGGTCAGGGCGCAGCTCACCGAGCCCGACCCGCGCTGGACGCGGGAGCTGGGGCAGATCGTCGCGCCGACCCTCCTCATCACCGGCGGCCCGGAGAGCCCCGTGCCGCAGGACCGGCTGCCCGAGATGGAGGCGCTGATCCCGGACTGCCGGCTCATCACGCTGGGCGGCGGTTACGACGTACACCGGGTGAACGCGGAGCAGGTGGCCCAACGGATCACCGAGTTCTTCACCAGTTGACGCCCCTGCCCTGTCAGTCGCCCGGACGCCAGTCGGGGCGCCGGCCGCTCAGCCCGATCACGCGGTCCACGAGCGGCGCGTCGTCCGGCACCGGCACGGGAGGCCCGAAGATCGGGCTCGCCCCCGGCCCCTCGTCCCCCGGGGCCAGCATCGCCTCGCTGGAGCGCAGGCTCGCCTCGTCCGCCCGGAACGCCTGCCCCGTCGACCGGGCCAGGTCCCAGCCGTGGATGACCAGTTCGTTCAGCACGACCAGACCGGCCACCTCGGCGGGCAGGTCCACGCCGCCGGCCCGGGTCATGCCCTGCCGTGCTGTGGGGGCGCGCCACGCCGCCACCAGTTCGTCGAGCAGTGGCGGCAGCGTCTCGCGCCAGTCGTCGGCCAGCACCGGCATCGCCGAGCCGGGAGAGGTGTCGGTGGTGGGGCCGAGATCCTTGCGGGCCGCGTCCCGGAAGGCGGCGGTCAGCCCGACGATATGGGCGAGCAGTTCCCGTACCGCATAGTCGGGACAGGGGGTGGGTCCTGCCAGTTGCCGGTCCTCGATGCCGGCGGCCAGCTCGGCGATCTGCCGGGCCGCAGGTTCCAGATCCGGCGCCGACGGAGCTTCGGTTTCACCATGCGTATGTGTGTCCATACGGTTCAGACTGCACCGGCACCCGGAACTCATCGCCTCCGCTGTCCGCCGGGCGTGGTGGGGGCTCGGTGGTCACCGACGCGCCCGCCTGGCCGGACGCCCGCATCAGCCGATCCGGACACCGGGGCTCTTCCCCGGGGCCGCCAGGAAGCGGGCCAGCTTCTCGCCCTCCGCCTCCACCTCCGCCAGGTCCGCCGGGGCCAGGGCCCTGAGCGGGGTGACGGTGACCAGCCCGTCGGCGGCCCGCCAGGTCGCGGCCACCATGCCGTCCACGAGGACCGATCCGGGCACGATGCCGTTGCGCAGGAACAGGCGTGAGCGCAACGGCTCGGCGACGATACGGCTCCGGTCGGCGTGCGACAGTACGACGTTGTCGAAGTCGGGCAGGAAACGCACCGGCGCCGGGACACCGGCGTCGGGGCGCGGGGCATCGGGCAGGTCCAGCAGGTCGGCGCCCCGCTCCCCGCGGAGCCGTATCAGATCCGTCATCGCGTCGGTCACCTCGCGCAGCCTTGTCAGCCCGCACCAGGCCTGGACATCGGCGACCGTGGCCGGCCCGAAAGCGGCGAGGTAACGACGGATCACGGCGGGCACATCGGCCGCCCCGAGCTCCGCTCCCAGCCAGGACTCCGCGGTCGCGTAACGGGTGACGCCGCCCACGCCCCATACGGCGCGCGGCGGCACCTGGACCAGTGCCAGCCTGCCCCGTGCCACATCACCGAGTACGCGCACCGGCACGTCCGGCATCCGCTCGGCGAGGGCGGTCCCCAGCTCCTTCGGCGTCAGCGGGCCTTTTTCGAGGAGTTCCACCGCGTGCCCGGCGACGACGGCCGGGTCGGCCGCCCGGGCCGCCCGCGCGTTGACGTACATCCGCTCGATCACGGGCTGGGCGACCGGTCTCAGCGCCAGGCAGTCCGCGGCGCTCACCAGATGCACGGTGCCCCGGAACAGCAGCAGCCGCGTCACCGAACGGTCCGTCAGCAGCCCGGCCAGCTCCTGGTGCCGGAAGTCGCGCAGCCGCGTCCACAGCCCGACGTACGGCGGATAGGGGGCCTGGGCCTGCATGCCGACGAGATGCTCGATCATACGCAGGGCAGTCATGCCGGCGCGTTCCAGCAGATGCTGGCGCGCCAGCGTGGCCCGGTTGAGCGCGCGGTCGGTCAGAGTGGTCACACGGTTCCTCGTGGTCGTCGAATCAGTGGGTCGGCGGGGTCGTGGGGCAGCGGTCAGGCATCGCCGTACCGGGCCGCGAGCTCGGCATGGTGCCGGGCGAACTCGCGGCAAGCGGCGATCAGTTCGGGAGGGTCGATGACGGTGAAGGGCGCCTCGAAGACGGCCAGCCACCGCGCGATGTCGCGCAGCGACTCCCCGCGCAGCGACACAACGCAGCTCTCCGCGTCGTCCGCCTCGACCGTGCCCCAGTCCTCGGG
>DATCWZ010000605.1:0-7833 GCA_036566065.1 Streptomyces sp.
CCGGGGTCACCTCGACGGTGTAGGCGGAGGTCTGGACCTCCCATTCGCCGTTCCGGGTCCAGCCGGCGGGGAGGAAGTCGTCCCAATCGGACATCTTCCTGATCGTCTCCTCTTCGTCTGCCGGGGCGATGCCGGTGTCGACTGTGAGGACGACGCGGGAGGATGCGGTGGGTTCGACGCTCTCGATGTCGTTGCCGTACTGGTCGGTGCCCTCCCAGCCGAAATGGAGGTCGGCTTCGCTGATCTCCAGGGTGATGTTGCCCCCGGGGGGCAGGCAGGTGGCGTCGTTGGTGAGGGTGGCGACGTAGCGGGTACCGTTCATGGTGGGCAGGTCCGTTCTGCTCGTGGGGTCCCGTGGAGATGTGCCGTCTCGCGGGGCTCCTTTGTTTCTGTGGTCCCCACACTACCCCCACCGTCTACGAATGTCTACGTCTGTAGACGGATTGATTGATGCCCGCGTCTTGTCCAAACCGGCGCAATAGCGAGAACGACCACGCCGTTTTGGATAAACTCGCGGCATCCTCTTCTCCCACGCTGGGAGGTCCCTCATGACACGACAACCCCCCGCCCTCACCGTGCTGCGGCTCCACCCAGACGACCCCGCCACGGCCGCCACCTGGCGCGACACCCACCTCACCCACGCCAAAATCATGGAAGCGTGCGGCGGCCACCAGACCACGCGGATCCTGTGGGCACGCCCCAACCCTCGGCTGCTGCTCGTCCAAGCCGACCAGCCCGTGACGACGATCCCCGGCACGCGGGCCGCCGGCACGGCGTGCCGGCCGGTGCGGCTGGACTGGCCGCCCGGCCACCAGGTGGCGTTCGGCCTGATCGGCAACCCGACGATGCGGCCCGCCGACCGCACCACGGCACGCAACCGGGTCCCGCTACCGGCCGCCGAGCGAGACGGGTGGCTGCTGCGGAAACTCGCCGGTGCCCTCACAGTGACCGGCCTGACCGGCAGCGAGCTCGGCGGCCGGACCGGCAGACGCCCAGGCGGCCCGGTCCGGCATGTACAGCACGCCTGGACAGGCCGCGCCACAGTGGACAACCCGGCGGCGCTGGCCGAGCTGATCGCTGGCGGTGTCGGACCGGCCAAAGGCTACGGCTGCGGCCTGCTCATCGTCAGGGACGCGCCGTGACCGGGCGGGAGTGCCCCGGGTGCGGGCACAAACCGATCGCGGGACACCGCGCCTATTGCGCGCCGTGTGGGCGGCGTCTCCCCGCGCATCTCGCCGACGCGGTCGCGGTGGCGGACAAGGCGCTCCGCGTGGCCGTCGCCGACGCCGTGGCCTGGCTGAAAACCCATCCGAGGGTCACCACGCGGGAGCTCGACGTCATCGAGCTGGTGTCGCATGGCCTCCCGAACGCCGAGATCGCGGCGCGGCTACACGTCACCGAGGACACCGTCAAATCCACGCTGGCCGCCGTGGGCAGGCGGTGGGGCTGCCACGGCCGGGGCTCCCGCGCACACGTGGTGGCGACGGCGTTCCGCCTCGGCTACCTGCGCACCGAAAGAACGGAGACGGCGGTATGAGATGGGCGTCAGGGCCGGTCATGGTGTGGGAACTCGCCGGGCGGCCCGTCCGGGACAGCATCCGCCCCGAACCGGTGCCCGGGGTGTGCGCCATGTGCGGACGCCACGTCGACACCTCGCTGGCGACGGCGAAGGCGATCGGCGGGAACTTCACCGACCAATACCAGCTGGCCCGGCCGGACTCGCCGCGGATCTGCTACGCGTGTGTGTGGGTGTGCTCGGGCAAACCCCCGGACACGGTCCGCATGTGGACGGTGGCGTGCGCCCCAGGCGCCGGGTTCCCGGCGTCGCATCCGAAGTCGCCGGGCTGGGGCAACGCCGACCTGCTGCTGACGGCACGCAACGACATGCGTCAGGTGGTGGCGATGCTCGCCGACCCGCCCGACGGGCCCTGGCTCGTGTCGGTGGCCGAGTCGGGGCAGAAACATCACCTGCCGTACGCCCGGATCAACCACGGCACGGCCTTGTGGACGGTGCGGATGGACGCCGTCGACGTCACGGCCACACCCGGCATGTGGCGGCACGTGTTCGGACACGTGGTGGCGCTACGCACGGCGGGCTACACGGCCGCCGAGATCGAGCAGTTGGCGCCGCCGGTGCACAAGCTGACTGCCGAGGGCATGCCGGTCTGGCGGCACCACGCCGGGCATTTGACCCCTCACCGGGGTAGCGCTCTGATCCATCTCGCGACCTTCCTGATCAACAAGGAGCATCTGGATGAGTACCACCGTCTCTACGGCGCCCCCGGACCAGCAGACGCTGATCGGGTGGGGGTCCCGGTTCATCAACGGCCTGCTGGACACGCCCGGGGTGACACAGGAACTGGGCAAGGAAGTGTGGACCAGGGCGCGGACGGCGCTGGAGACGGGCTGCTCGACGGCGTCCTTTTCTGAGGCCGTCTCCAAAACCGCCGCCAAGTTGCAGATCGACGGGGCGCTCCTCGCCAAAACGTCCGAGGAGATCGTCAAGCTCGGCGCGCACCTGTCCGACCCGGCCGTCTTCGGGGCGTGGTCGGAGCTGATGCGCCGCGACGCCGTTTATGTGGTGGCGATCGCCCGCATGGACCGCAAGACCCGAAAGGCTGCCCCCGCTGCCGATGTGCCCGAGCCCGACACGAACGAGAAAGTACCATTTTGATGACCACCGCCGTAGTCGAGGACTTGGCAGGGCTGCGTGCCCTGCCCGATGTGCGCCTGCCCATCACGTTGACCGCCCTGGACCCGATCTCTCACGGCGCGGGCACCTCGGGCAACACCCAGCTCCTTCGCACCCAGGACGCGCTGGTCAACGGGCGCCCGGTGAGCGTGCCGTTCGTGTCCGGCAACAGCCTGCGGCACACGCTGCGCGCGGCCCTGGCCTGGCATCTGGTCCGCACCCTGAACCTGCCCGAGAAGTCGCTGCCCAAGGCCGTGGTGGACCTGCTGTGGTCGGCCGGGGCCCTGTCGGAGACCGGCAACCAGGTTGACCTGGAGACCGCCCGCACCGTGTCGGCCACGGTCCCGGCTCTGTCGCTGCTCGGCTACTCGGCCCGATCGGACATCACGGCGGGCACGCTGTGGGCGGACTTCGTGCACGTGGTGTGCGCCGAGAACGCGTTCCGGCTGCCCGACCGGCTGGCCGGCCACCCGCACGCCAGGCTGACGTGCGGGGCGATGCGCGGCGAGACGTTCGGCACCCGGCATGATGTGCGCGGCACCCAGGTCGACCGGTACATCAAGCTGCTCGGCGACGGCGATGAACTGGACCTTGGTGTGGGCGCGACCGAACCGGCCACCACCCAGATGATCTACGACATGCAGGTGATCAAACCCGGTACGGTGCTGTGGACCGAGCTGCACCTGGCCGCCCCCACCCCCGGGCATGTGGCTGCCCTGGCCGTCGCCTTGGACGAGGCCGCCCCCCTAGCGGGCGGCAGGCGCGTACTCGCGCTGGGAGGGAAACGCTCCACCGGGCACGGCGCCTGCCGTCTGGACGCCGACCTGACCGTGTTCGGCGACCTGACGGCGCTCCGCGCCGCCTACGAGCAGCACCTGGCCGACCGTCGCGACGACATCCTGGCCCTGCTGCCCAAGGTCGTCGGCTGATGCTCGTCGAGCCCGGCACTGTCACCGACACCACAGGCGACCCCCGGTGGGCACCTGTCCGTGTGGTCGCCCACCTGGCCGAGCCCGTCATCAACCTGGACGGGCATCCGGCTCACCTGGACGGCCCGGCAGCGTTCGGCGGCTGGCTCGCCCACCTGGACGTGTACGGGCATCATGCGCTGCCTGCGATGGGGCGCGACAGCGTGGCCGATTTCGCGTTGCCTTTGGCCACGTGGACCGCCCCCGCCCCCGAAGGCGCGCACGAGCTCGCGTTGGCGGCCGACCCGTCCCTGGTGTGGGGGTGGGCGTGCTCCGCCGCCGCCTACGGGCAGACGGCGTGGACGGTGGTGGAGGTCCGCCGCAAACCCGCCGCCGAGGCGATGCACCGCTACGCCCCCGACCGTAAAGTGCACCTGTCCACGGGGCCGTTGAAGGCCCGCAACGTCATCCACCCGGCCACACTCGTCCGGGAGGTCACCTGGTGGGCTTTAGCCGACCCCGGCCCGCTCCAGTCACTCCTAGACCGCGTCCACGGCCTAGGCAGACTCACCCGGCACGGCAACGGCAAAGTCATCCGCTGGCAGGTCACCCCCGACCCGGCCGCCACCACCAAGTGGCGGGCCAGGGTTTGGCCAGACCCGGCGGGCCTGCCCGGCAGTATCCGCGCCCCCTACCACCACCACACCAGGCGCATGCCCTGCATCCGGGGCCAGCAGTGAGGCTCCGCATCGCGGTGTTCACCGCCGCACAGCACATTCCCTGGTCTGAGGTGCACCGGCCCGGCCGTGCCCTTGTCTACAGCCTCATCGGCGAGGCCGATCCCGCCCTGGCCGACGCCATCCACGACCACGGGTGGGGGCCACGGAGCATGGCCCCATTCGGCTACTGCCCGCCCGTGTTCCCCGGCGCCGCCCGCCAGGACGGCGTGTACGCGGCCGGGGGGCACGGCTGGATGGAGATCGGCACCCCCGTGGCCCGGGCCGCCCGCGCGATCGGCACCGCCATCCAGTCCCGCACATACATCGACTGGGGCGGGGTGGCCCTGCGGATAGGCGCATGCGAGGTGATCCCACCCCCGGTGGGCCTGTCCACCGGGCGTGCCGTGTGGACCACCACCACCCCCGTCGTCATCAAATCCGGCGACTCCCGGCGGCAGTCCACCGCGTGGCTGATGCCCGAAGACAAGGGGTGGCACGGCCGCTGCGGCCAAAACGCGCGCCGCAAAGCCGAAACATTGGGCCTGCCCCCACAGTTCGGCGTCCACGAGATCCATTGGGCCGGCGTACCCCGCGGCCACGTCGTAGCGTCGGGGAACGATGGCCGCAAACACGGCGCCCGGGTCAAAGTCACCGTGACCGGGCATCCCGACGTGCTGCGGGCCCTGTGGTGCTGGGGTCTAGGTGAGGCCACCTCGGCCGGGATGGGGTGGATCGCATGCGGCTAGCCCGAGGCCGACGCGACGAGCACGGGGTGTGGCATGCCGCCGACCCGTCGCAGTATCCGCCGATGGACGTACACGGCACCCTGCCCTGGTCAGTGCTGGACGCCGCCTCGCCCCGCTGGCGGGAGCGTGTCACGTGGTGGCGCGACCACGGCGTCGACGACACCAGTCCGCGAGCCCACGCCCAAGGCATGATCGCCACGGGCAGGCACGGGCGGATCTCCGGCGGGGTGTCCCGCTTCGACCCGCACCTGGCCGAGGTGTGCTACCGCTGGTTCTGCCCGCCCGGCGGGCACGTCCTGGACCCGTTCGCCGGTGGGCCTGTGCGCGGCCTGGTCGCCGGGCATCTCGGCATGCCGTACACGGGCGTCGACCTGTCGGCCGCGCAGACGGCGGCGAACCGGGCACGGGCCGCCGACTGGGAGCTTGCCGGCCTGTCGGCGGGCGGGACCGTGTGGATCGACGGCGACGCCGCCGACGTGCTTCCGCGCCTGGACGGCCGCTACGACTACCTGCTGACCTGCCCCCCGTACCACAATCGGGAAAAGTACTCCGATGATCCTCGCGACTTGTCGGCGATGAGGTGGGGCGTGTTCGTCGATGCGCTGCGCGGCATCGTCGCGGCGGCCGTGGACCGGGTGAAACCCGACAGGTTCCTCACCTGCGTGATCTCTGACGTGCGGGACCACAAGGGGCACCTTCGGGGCCTCCCCGGGGTCACCGCGCAGGCGTTTCAGGACGCCGGCGCACACCTGATCAACGAGCAGATGCTGGTCACCCCGGCGGGGCTGCTGGCCAAGACGATGCGCCCGGCGTGGGAGGCGGCCCGGACCACGACCCGCCGCCACCAGTTGGTGTTCACGTTCGTCAAGGGTGATCGGCGGCGCGCGGCTGCGGCCGTCCAGGGAGACGACAATGCTGGTTGACTCGCCCCGGCTGACGGCCGCTGACCGGGCCACCTGGGAGCGGCTGGAACACTACGACGACGTGCTGTCGCAGTCGCCGCGCATGGACGCGCTCGCCGGGCAGAGCAGGCGGGCCGTCGCCGAGTTCGCCGCGGCAGGCGACTTCTATGTGTCCACCTCGTGGGGCAAGGATTCGGTGTGCGCCGCCCATATCGCGTTGCAGGTGGTGCCGGACGCCCGCCTGGTGTGGGTCCGGTCGAAGCATTTCGAGATGCCCGAATGCGATCAGGTCCGCGACGCTTTCCTCGCCGCGCATCCCGATGCCCGGTACGAGGAGATCGAGGTCGAGATGCGCAACCCGAAGCGGGGTGAGCCTGGGTTCGCTGAGCGGCATCTCGACCCGGACGCCGACCATCAGGACGTGCTGAAGGAGAGCCTGACCGGCCGGTACATCTCGGGGGTGCGGGCCGAGGAGTCGCGGGTGCGGCGCATGTCCATCGGGCATCGCGGCCTAGCCACGGTTCACACGTGCCGGCCGATCGGCAGGTGGGATGCGACGGACGTGTTCGCGTTCTTGTATCGGGAGGGTCTGCCGGTGCATCCGGCGTACGCGATGTCGGTGGGCGGGGCGTATGACCGCAGATGGATCAGGGTGCATCCGCTGTGTTCGGCGCCACCGGCCAGATCGGCTGTGCACGGCGGTGACTCGACACACTGGGAGGACACCTATTTCGCGGATGTGATCGCCGCCGCGATGGCTGCGAGGGCGCATCTGTGGACGACGCCCTGACCGGATGGCCGGACGACGTGTGCCCGGTCGCCGCCCGGGAAACGCCCAGCTCAGCCTCAAGCCGCACCTTGGAGATCAGGTCGTCCGGGCCGTACTCGCCGGACTCGATGCGCCGGACGATCAGGTCGGCGATCTGCCTCCACTTGGGCACGCGAGGGTTCCAGTCGATTTCGCGAACGTGATCGCCGCTGCGGGCGCACGGCCTGTCCATCTGTCTTCAGTGAGGAGACAGGAGGACTCATGACACCCGATGAGCGCGAGCAATTGCTCGCCTCCCGCGCGGCGTTTGACCGTAACCAGGTCGCGCTGGCGCCCGACCTGTGGCTCGCCAGATTCGTCGCTGACGAGTTCCGTAAGGCTCTGCCCGACATATCCACGCTCGACCTCGGCCGGGCCGTCAACGTGGCGGCCGGCATATCCGGGGTCATCGCCGGGGACCCGTATGGCAGGGTGCCGACAGTGTTGCTGGCGGCGGCCCTGGATCTTCTCGGCCCCGAGCTCGGGCCGCCCGACTGAGCGGGCATGCGGGCGCCCCCCGGATTTCCCGGGGGGCGCTACCAGATTCGTCCGCAGTGCTCCGGCCTTCAGGCCGCGTCAACAGATTCCTCCGGTCTTCAAGCCGTCCGGGGCCGCAGCATGCTGCTAAAGCCTTCAGCAGTCAGCACCCTTTCAGGTACGGCCGGTGGCGCCCCCCACATTGCGAGTCTGCCGAGGTGCTGGGTCAGCCAGCCTGTCACCACGGCTGTGAGAGGACCATGCAGGTCATCTATATAGGGTTGCGGCTGGATCTTCTGACTCCACGCCTCTGTGATCAGGACCGTAGGTATGTCGGCGGAGACCAGCGTCATGCCGGCATCGGTCCTGCCGAGGGAAACCTCGGCATGCGCCCACCAATGCAGGCGCCCGACCGGGAGTGACTCCTGTGTCCACGCGGTGAGGGTGAGTTTGTCTGGTGCCGGCCGCTCCATCACCACGCTGACCAAATGGTCAGGAGTGGCGTACATAGCGTCAATCGCCTGCTCCAGGCGTCGGGCCAGGATATACGGCTGGCCGTGTCCTAAATAGTCTGGGAGCCG
>DATCWZ010000415.1:0-3344 GCA_036566065.1 Streptomyces sp.
AGGTTCATCACCGCGCCGGCCGCTGCGGTGGCGATTCTGCGCCGCCGGTTGCCCAGATAGAGGTAGTTGTCGACCGTGCAGTACATGATGACGACGGGCAGCCGCCAGCGCAGCCCGATCTCCGCGACCCGGCCGCCGTAGTGCCGGGCCACCACCCCGTGCGCCAGTTCGTGCAGGGCGGTGCTCAGCCAGAGCAGGGTGGCGGCCCCGGTGAGAAGCACCGGGTTGGTGAACAACCCCGCTGCGGCGTCCAGGAGTTCACCGGCGCGCAGGGCGATCACGGTCTCCATGGCGGCGATCAGGGCCAGCAGCGGCACGAGCCAGCCGGGAGCCAGCAGGAAGCCGGCCGCACGGTGCAGCCGGTCGGCCGTGGCGTCGGCGTCGGCGACCAGCCGGATGCTGCCGCGCAGCACCCCGCGGGCCGGTTCCGGTGCCGCTTCCGGCTTCGGCTCCGTTCGTACGTCCGCAACAGGCGCGGGCACCCCGGCGAGCAGCCCGCGGGTGCCGAGCATCCGCAGGATCTGCTGCCAGTTGGCGTCCGCCAGCCGCCGTCCGTACTCCGTCGCGTACTCCTCGCCGATCTCCTTCAGGCTGCGCCGCCCGTCCATCCGGGCGATGAGGAAGTGCTCCTTGGCACCGACCTTGAAGGAGTTCCCGCTGTCCGTGTCCTTGACCAGATGCACGACGCCCGGGCCGTGCAGCAGCGCGCCGGTGAGCAGCACCTCGGCGCGCAGCGCGGGGCGGTAGTCCGCGAACGCTCCGGCGGCGCCCGGTGCGGGGGCGCTCACCCGGACTCCCCGAGGGCCCGGGCGAGGATGTGCGAGAGATACGCCTCGTCCCGGATCGTCACATGCAGCCGGTTGTTGGTCATATGCATGTACGGGGAGAGGAGCAGCGGCAACGACACCGCCGGGTCGGTGACCCGTTCGTCGCGCTCGCCGTCCCAGGACCGGAAGACGAGGTCACCGTTGACGGTCAGCTCGCGGGCCCGGTCGCGCAGTTCGGCGCAGTGCTCGGCCCAGCCACTCAGGAACCCGGGGAGCCCGCCGCCGGACTCCCGAGCCGCCGGGGCGTCCTCGGCGGTGGCGGCTCGGATGCGGGCGAACCGGGTGGCGAGGCCGGGGGCCATCGCGGCGTAGTTGCTGTCGTACTCCTTGGTGCCGATGAACCCGGTGTCGGGAAAGGCCCGGTGCCAGAAGTCGTAATAGCTGGTCAGATAGTCGGTCAGCTCCTGGCGCCCCTGGAGGAAGGTCGCCGACATGACCATCATGAGCTGGGCCGACGTACCGAGCAGCACGGTCCGCAGATGGAGGTTCTTCGACCGGAAGGCGTCGATGACCAGGTCGCTGGAGTGCCGGAAGTGCCACTCGGCCAGCTCGATCCCGGCCGGGCCGCCGTACTTCCCGTACTCCGGCTCGTAGGGCTCGGTACTGCGCGAGTTGTTCTTGCGCAGCCTCATCCGGCCGTCGTCGTCCATGTAGCGGCCGCGCTCGCTGCCCGCGAACTCGATGTCGAACAGCGTGTTGTAGAAGTCGTTCAGGAACCCGGAGTCCACCTCGTACAGCGCGGGCCGCTCGGCCAGGAAGGCGTCCACGGCCTCATGGGTGCGGCGGGCGACCTCGGCCTCGGCGGCCGGGGAGGACGGCTTGATACGGAGCCTGACGTGCGGGCCCTCCAGCCAGTAGTTGATGAAGAAGTAGCCGGCGAGCAGACCGTCCGCCTCCAGCGCTTCGACCAGCGGGCGGACGCACTGGAGCAGCATGGGCCGCGGATTGGCGGCGTAGAAGATGTGCGTCGCCTGCCAAGCGCCCTGGACCGGGGCAACGGTGGCGGCAGGCGCCGTTTCGGTGTTCACGCGGTGTTCCTCCTTCGGCCGGGACCGGCCGTCTCCACGGCGAGTTCGGCGACGTGACGGCCCTGCGCGGAGACCGCGTGCAGGGCGTCCTCGTCGGGCAGCATCTCCCTGAACACCACCCGCGCCCCGGGGGACTTGATGATCGCCTCGAACGCCGACAGGGAGAGCGGGCTGTCGAAGTCGAGGTACTGCGGCTTGGCGCCCGTGGCACCCCGTGCCCCGCTGTCCGCCACGGTCGCGAACACCCGGTCGGGCAGCCCGTGCGCCCGCCGGAACGCGTGCCAGGCGAGGAACCACTCGTCGTCCGGGTCCCTGGGCTTCCGCAGCGGCAGCACGGCGGCGGGCGCGCTCCAGCTCCGGCGGCTGAGCACGACGCTCCCGTACCGCACCCGGGGCCTGCCCGTCACCCCTCCGGACGGCTCGCCCTCCGGGACGCCGCCCCAGACATTGAGCGGGGCCATCGACGTCGGCGAGAGCAGGAGCAGCGTGCGGGGCAGCTCGGGCAGGGCCAGCGGCACGAGATAGCCCAGGTAGACAGGCACGACCTCGCGCCCGAGGCGGGTGGAGCGCAGCACCACCCTGTCCCGCTCCGCGTCGTGCACGAGATACAGGTCGTCGAGCCCGATCCGGAACTCCTCGGGCAGCGTGCCCCGCTCGCCGGGGCAGACGATCTCGTACCGGGTGAGCCGCCGGTGCAGATTGAGGTTGCTGGTGACGGGACCGCCGGTGACCTCGGCGAGCACCGCCCCGCCGGGCGCCATGCCGTCGGCCCGTGCCAGCAGACGCTCGGCGAGCCCGTCGAAGAGCTGCGTGAAGCGGCTGTACGGGAAGGACACACCGCCGTACGAGCGGTTGAGGACGACCAGCGGATCACCGGGCCGGTCGGCCAACTGGACATGGTGGCTCATGGGGGCGAAGTCCGGTGCCAGGGGCTCCAGTTCCGCGGCCACCTCGTCGAGGAACGCGTCGTCGAGCGTCACCTCGTCCGTGCCGGGCTCCGTCGCCTGCCACAGGGCACGCATCCGTTCGATGAACATCTGGCGGGCGGTGTCCAGGGACTTGAGCTGCGGCAGCCCCAGCCAGTTCACCTCCGGGACGTATCGGCCCTCGTCGTCGTACGGAGTACGGCGGGCGGTGAACGTCATGTACTGGTCGAAGAAGTCCTCGTGGAAGTCATGGACCAGCTTCAGCAGGTCGTCGCAGCGGCCGCCCTGCCCGTACCGGGCGAGGAAGAACCCCTTGAACGTGATCCGCTGCGGCAGCGTCAGATCGAACGCGGGCAGAATCCGCTCCACCGAGGCCAGCGGCCCCGCCGCCACCCGCTGCCAGACCGCCGGATCCAGCTCGACCTCCGGACCCGCCGCCGTGTCCTCGTACAGCAGGGTCTGCGGCACCTTCGCGCTCGCCGCTCCCAGCTCCTCCTCCTGGACGGCCCGCAGCCCGGCACGCAGCTCGTCCAGCAGCGCCGCACGCTCCCCCGCCGTGGCAT
>DATCWZ010000193.1:0-3507 GCA_036566065.1 Streptomyces sp.
CGGCGGCGACGTAGTGGATCTCATGGTCCGCACGGTGCCGGTCCGCCACGGACACGAGTTCTTCGGCCAGATGTCGTTCACCGCGGTGCAGCGTGTGCAGGGCGAGCTGGACGCCGTTCATCGGCCGCCTCCCGGGGTGTCCCATGCGGTGTCCGGCACCTGCGACGCGTGTGCGTCCGGCCCGCCGGCCGTGGGCTGGACGGGCGCCGGACCGGCGGGTGCGGACGCCGTGGTGGTGGGGGCCGGGGCCTGCTTCCCGTCGGCCCGTTCGACGAGGGTGAGGGCCGCGGCGGCGGTCTTGAACAGAGGCTGTTTCGACGCGGGGTCCCAGTCGGTGATGGTCGTCTCGTTCGCCGCCCGGCCCGGTGTGCGGGGGGCCGGGCCGGAGCCGGAAGGCGTGTCCCAGTACCCGTAGTGGAACGGGACGAACAACAGCCCCGGCCGGATCCCGGTGACGCGCAGCCGCCCCCGGAGCACACCGCGTGGAGAGCGGATTTCCACCAGGTCGCCCTCCCCGAGACGGTGTGCCTCGGCGTCGGTGCCGCTGATCTCGACCCACACCTCCGGTGCGGCCCTGTTCAGTTGGGGTGCGCGGCCGGTCTTGGTCCGGGTGTGGAAGTGGTAGAGCGTGCGGCCCGTCGTCAAGTGGAAGGGATACCGCTCCGTCGGCGCCTCGTGCGCGGGCAGGTAACCAACGGCCTTGATCATCGCCTTGCCGTCCGGATTGAGGGACCGGTAGTCCACTTCGCTGTCCGCCGCGCCCGTGACGAGGTCCTTGCCGTAGGTTTCGCACAGATCGGGGCGGGCCCAGGTGATGCCCTCGGTGTAGAGCCGCTCGGTGCCGTTCGGCGCCTGCTCGTTGACCGGCCACTGGATGCCGCCGACATCGCGCAGCTTCGCGTACGAGAGACCGGTGTAGTCGCAGGGGCGCCCGGCACTGCACCGCTTCCACGCCTCGAACGCCGATTCCGCACTGTGCCACGTGATCAGGGGCCCGCCGTCCTTGTCCCGGAAGTCCATCCGCGCCGCGTAGTCCAGGAAGATCGCGAGGTCGGGCCTGGCCTCGCCCGGCGGGTCCACGGCCTTGGTGCTCAGATGCACGGTGCGGTCGGCGTTGGTGAACGTGCCGGTCTTCTCACCCCAGGTGGCGGCAGGCAGTACGACATCGGCGAAGCGGGCTGTCTCGGTGAGGAAGAGATCCTGCACGACGACGAACAGGCTCTCCTGGGCAAGAATCGAGCGGATGCGTGAGAGTTCGGGCAGGGACACCGCCGGGTTGGTGCCGCTGATCCACAGCATCCGGATCGAGCCCTGCTCGGCGTAGCGGAACATCTGCATGGCATGAGTGGGGGGCGCGTAGTGCGGAATCGTGCTCGGTTCCACATTCCACACAGTGGCGAGATCTGCCACGTGCGCGTCGTTCTGCCAGTTGCGGAAGCCCGGCAGGTCGCCGTTGGCTCCGCACTCGCGGGTGTTCTGCGCGGTGGGCTGACCGTTCATCTGCAGCACACCCGCGCCGGGCCGCCCCAGCATGCCCCGAACGAGATGCAGATTGTTGACCTGGACGGCGGCGGCCGTGGCCTGGTGGGACTGGTAGAAGCCCTGCAATACGGTGGAGAGCAGACGGTCGGCGGTTCCGAGGATTTCGGCCGCTTCGCCGATTATCGCTGACGGGACGTCACAGATATCGGCTGCCCACCGCGGGGTGCAGTCCTTGACGTGAGCAGCGAGTTCTTCGTAGCCGACCGTGTTCGCCTCGACGTAGGCGTGGTCGACGCGGTCGGTCCGGATGATCTCGTGCAGCAGGGCGTTGAGCAGGGCGACGTTGGTGCCGATACGCGGAGCGAGGTGCACGGCCGCTTTCCGGGCCACCTTGGTGGGGCGCGGGTCGACACACAGTAAGCGCGGGGGCTCGGCACCTTCCAGGCGGTCGAGGATTCGCATCCACTGGACGGGCTGGGTCTCGGCGATGTTGTGGCCGAAGTGGGCGATCACATCGGCGTGGTCGACGTCGTCATAGCTGCCGGGCTGTCCGTCGCAGCCGAACGACTCCTTGAGGGCTTCCGCGGCGGTCGAGGTGCACAGGCGCGTATTGCCGTCGAGGTGGTTGGTGCCGATGCCTGCCCTGGCCAGTACCGCCAGCGTGTAGTACTCCTCCAGGAAGAGCTGGCCCGAGGTGTAGAAGCCGAGCGATCCGGGGCCGCGCTCCTCCAGCAGTCCCTGCGAGCGGGCGACGATCCGGCTCATGGCGGTGTCCCAGTCGCTCTCCACCAGCCGCCCGTTCTCACGTACGAGTGGCCGGGTGAGCCGGTCGGGGGAGGCGTTGGCCTGCCACCCGAACAGGTCCTTGGGGCCTAGCCTGCCGCGGTTGACCCGGTCGGTGGCCCGCCCCCGTACCCCGACCATACGGCCGTCGATGACGGCGATGTCCATGGCGTCACCGTCCGAGTGCAGGATCGACGCGGCCTGCACCCACTCCTGCACCATGGACGGCTCCACGCCCTCGGAAAGAAAAGTGTCCACCCGGGCAGGCCAGCTCTTGTGCCGTCCGTGGGGGACGCGACCGCCCCAGGGATCACTGATCCGGTCGGTCGAGGACTTCATCGTCGCCTCCTGTGGTCGAACGGGACCTGGCCCTGCCGGGGACGCGACCCCCTGGGGGACCAGGGGCGGCGCGTCCGCGCGGCAGGGCCGGCGGCGCGGGCTCAGCGGCCCAGCGCCCTGCTGAGCTGGGCCTTGGTCATCGATGACCGGCCTTCGATGTTCTTCTTCCTGGCCTCCTCGTAGAGCTGGTCCCTGGTCGGCCCGCCGGAACCACGGTGCGAGCGCATGCCGCCGCGCTGAGAGGCCGACTTGGGATCACGCGTCGACGTCCTGCTCGCCGACTTCGACTCCCCGGAGCGGGCCCGCTCCTTGTTCACCGTGCGGGCGGCGATCTCCTTCGCCCGCTTCCCGGAGGTGCCGCGCTTCTCGGCACTTTCCTTGATGTGCTCGTACTGACGCTCACGCCTGGGACTGGATCCCGCGGGCATGGCACCCTCCTTCTTCCGGGTGGACCGGCAAGCCCGTACGGCTCGCGCGGATGAACGGTTACCCCCATCTCACGCGCAAAACCAGGCGCCCGCGATATGAGAGCACCCACGCGGTAACGCCCTGGCAGTGAACCGGACACAGGACTGGCTTCAGTCGCCACTTCGTCGTTCGTCACGCCGACCGCGATGTGCATTGGGATCGTCGGTGTGTCCCGCGGACTGTTGGTCCTCGTCCGTCCATTTCTGTGTGTCGCGTGGTTCGACGTAGGGTTCCTCGCCGCGCGGGTGACCGCTGACAATGGCTCGTTCACGTGCCATTTCCGCGTCGAATTCGAGGCCCAGCAATATTGCCAGGTTCGTGATCCACAGCCAGACGAGGAAGATGATGACGCCGGCGAGGGTCCCGTACGTCTTGTTGTAGGAGCCGAAGTTGGCGACGTAGAACGCGAACGCCGCCGACGCGATCAGCCAGACG
>DATCWZ010000569.1:0-3907 GCA_036566065.1 Streptomyces sp.
TACGGAGAGCGCGGTGCCCGGGATGTGGACCTCGTGCGGTCCGGGGTGCTGCCCCTGCCCCGGTGCGACGCCGGTCCGCTGCACCGGCGGCCGCACGGCACCCGCCGCGTGCGCCACCGGTACGGCACCGGGCGGCTGCCCGGCTCCATGTGTACTCATGCTGATCCGTCCCCTCGACCGATGCGTCGTCACACCGCCATCGTGCATCGTGCCACCCCACAGGGCGTTGACGCAGGTGCTCTGTACCCGTTCAGCCCAAGATAGGTTGGTCTGTATGCGTGCGGTGGTACAGAGAGTGGACGGCGCGAGTGTGACCGCGGCCGGGGTGGGGAACGATCCCTCGGAGGCCGGGATCGTCGGTGAGATCACTGGCGAGGGGTTGTGTGTGCTGGTGGGGGTCACTCATGGGGATACCCCCGAGAAGGCCGCTCAGCTCGCGCGCAAGCTGTGGAGTATACGCATTCTGGAGGGCGAGAAGTCCTGCTCCGATGTGAATGCGCCACTTCTGGTGATTTCTCAATTCACCCTGTACGGGGACGCCAGGAAGGGCCGCAGGCCCACCTGGAATGCCGCCGCACCAGGTGACATCGCGGAACCGCTGGTCGACGAGGTGGTGGCCCGGCTGCGCGCGCTCGGCGCGACGGTGGAGACGGGCAGGTTCGGAGCGCGGATGCGCGTCACGCTCACGAACCAGGGCCCGTTCACCGTACTCATCGAGGTATAGCGGCACGGGGCGTGTGGACGCCCGCGCGTAGAGGATTTACGGCCTGGTCCACCCTCTGTCGCGCACCAGGCCGTTAGGGCTCGACGACCGTCTCCTGGGCCGCCGCGATGTTCCCCGCGATCAGCGCGGCATCCACGGCGACGTTCCGCTTCACCAGCGCCAGGGCGATCGGGCCCAGCTCGTAGTGGCGGGCCGACGTGGTGATGAAGCCGAGCTGGCGGCCCTCCTCACCGTCGGCCGCGAGCCTGAGCGGCGTTCCGTGTCCCGGCAGGTACACCTCGCTGCCGTCCAGGTGCAGGAAGACCAGCCTGCGCGGCGGCCTGCCCAGGTTGTGCACCCGGGCAACGGTCTCCTGGCCTCGGTAGCAGCCCTTCTGGAGGTGGACGGCGCTGCCGATCAGGCCCAGCTCGTGCGGGATGGTGCGGTGGTCGGTCTCGTAGCCGACGCGCGGGCGGTGCGCCTCGACGCGCAGTGCCTCGTACGCCAGGATGCCGGCCAGCGGGCCGTTCGCGGCGGCGTACTCCTCCAGCATCGCCCGGGGGAGGAAGATGTCACGGCCGTACGCCGTCTCCCGTACCACCGCGCCGTCCGGCACCTCGGCGATGGAACCGGCCGGCAGATACACGACGGCGAAGTCGTCGGTACGGTCGGCGGTCTCGACCTGGTAGAAGAACTTCATCGACTCCAGGTAGGCGATCAGGTCGCCCTGGGTGTCCGGCTCGACGTGGATCCACATCGTCGTGCCGTCGTCGACGAGGGAGAGGCCGTGCTCGATGTGCCCGTGGGAGGACAGGATCAGCGCTTCTGTCGCCTGGTTCGGTGCCAGGTCGGAGACGTGCTGGGTGCACAGCAGATGCAGCCAGGCCAGCCGGTCGTCGCCGGTGACCGTGACGACACCGCGGTGCGAGAGGTCGACGAGGCCCGTGCCGTCGGCCAGGGTGCGTTGTTCGCGGAACAGATCGCCGTAATGCGCGGCGACACCTTCGTCACTTCCCTCGGCGGGGACGGCGCCGGGCAGGGACAGCAAGGGGCTCTTCATGCGACCAGCGTACGACTCGGACTACGGCTCGGTACCGGCCGGTTGCCCCGGGTCTCCGGGCTGTGTGGTTCCTGTGGGTTGCGTGGTTCCTGACGACTGTGCGGCCTTCGCCGTGCAGTCGGCGCAGCGGCCGAAGATCGCGAAGTGCTTCATGTCCGTCTCGAAGCCGAAGCCGTCCCTCAGCCGGGCCGTGAGCCCGGCCGCGACGCCGACGTCCGCCTCGATGACATGCGTGCAGTCCCGGCAGACCAGATGCAGATGGTGGTGCCGGTCGGCCAGGTGGTACGTCGGCGCCCCGTGCCCCAGATGGGCGTGACTGACCAGGCCGAGCTCCTCCAGGAGCTCCAGGGTCCGGTAGACGGTGGAGATGTTCACACCGGAGGCGGTCCTGCGCACCTCGCACAGGAGGTCGTCGGGCGTCGCGTGTTCGAGCCGCTCGACCGCCTCCAGGACAAGCTGGCGCTGAGGCGTCAGCCGGTAGCCACGCTGTCGAAGATCGGTCTTCCAGTCGGTGCTCACCACGCGCCCAGTGTAGGTCGGGGCATGACAGAGCGAGGGCCGCTATTTGAAGAACGCGATGCCGTCGTCCGGCATGTCACCGAGGTTCCGCGCCATCTCGGCCACCTCTTCGGGGGTGACGACCTTCTTCAGATGCGCCGACATGTACGGGCGCAGTTCGACATCGGGGGTGGCCTTCTCGCCGACCCACATCAGGTCGCCGTTCACATAGCCGTAGAGCCGCTTGCCCCCGCTGTACGGGCCGGAGGCCGCGGTGCGGGCCACCGCGTCGGTGACCAGGTCGATCTGCGGCTTGCGGTCCGCGAGCTCGCCGTACCAGACCTCGACGACGCCCTGGTCGCGGATCATGACGACCTCGACCTTGCGGTCCTTGTCGACGCGCCAGTAGCCGGACTCGGTCTCCAGCGGCTTGACCTTGTTGCCCTCGTTGTCGAGCACCCAGGAGTGCGAGACGTACTCGAGGAAGTCCCGGCCGTCGTGGCTGAAGGTGACCTCCTGGCCGAAGTTGCACTTCTCGGCACCGGGGAAGTCGGACACCCCCGCCCCCGCCCAGTTGCCCAGGAGGAAGACCAGCGGAACCAGGTCCGGGTGGAGGTCGGACGGAATCTCGATCATGTACGGCTCAGACGATCTGTGAGGGGTGCGAGCGGCGGGTGAAGGGGAGCGTCTGGGGTCAGCGCTGGCCCTCGTACAGCTTCTTCACGGTCAGACCCGCGAAAGCGATGACGCCGACACAGACCAGGATCAGCAGAGCGGCGAAGAAGGCCTCAAGCACGGGAGCTCCTCGTTGCGAACGGTGTGACGGCGGTACGGGTCCGGGCCCCAGCCTAACGGGTTGGGGCCCGGCACGGCGGTCCGGGGTTTTCCCCGGCCCGGTCAGCCCAGGAGCTGGCTCTGCAGGATCAGCGTCTGGTGGAACGGGACGCGTTCGGTGCCCGACGTGCCCGGACGGGAGTGGACGACCAGGGCGACGGTGTCGCCCGCCAGCACATACGCCTGGCGTACCTGCTCCTTGCCGTACGGCTTCGCCTCGGCGAACGCGAAGGAGTTGGTGTTGTCCACGCCGGTGTCGGTCGGCCAGCTCTCGTCCTGGGGCGAGTCGGCCTCCCCGGTGAGCGCTGGGACGGAGTCCATCGACACGAACTCGTACTCGAAATCCAGTGCGAACGCGTTGGAGTTGAACTGGAGCAGGTAGATCCGCGACGACGTGCCGTCCGGCATGGTCCAGCCGCGCGCCGCGATATGCCGCAGCGCGGAGTCGCGCAGCGCCTGGCCGATGTCGGCCCGCTCGTTCGTCGCGTACTCGGACACGAACTGCGGGGTGCTCACCCAGCCGCCGTCGAGCTTCTTGTCCACGGTCGCTCCGGCGGGGGCGGGCAGCAGCAGCCTCCGCAGGTCGGCGTGGTGGATCTCGGCGCTGTTGGCATCGCTGTACGGGCGGGGCGCGTCGGCCGGGAGGGCGGGCAGGGACAGCTTCGGGTAGTCCCAGCGCCCGTCGTCCTGGGTGGACAGCCCGGGGACGTCGGTGCGCGACGACGCGGTGATGCCGGCGAGCGTGGCCGCGCCGAGCCCGCCCATGACCAGCACGGCGGCCGTCCCCCGGGCCGCGGCCCGCAACACCCGCC
>DATCWZ010000481.1:0-2932 GCA_036566065.1 Streptomyces sp.
GGGCTCATCGTCTCGGCGCCCAGTTCCCACTCGAAGGGCGGGAAGAGCCAGGACAGTCCGACCAGTTCGCCGGGGCCGAGCGAATCGATCTCGGTACGGAGCCGGAGGGGCACCTGGGCGTCGAGGGTGACCGCGCCCGTCCTGAGGATCCAGAAACGGTCGGCCCTGGTGTGCTCCTCGAAGAGCCGCAGCGAGGCGGGGAAGTACACACTCCTGGCGAGGCCCAGGAGGCGTTCGCGGTGCACGGGTGGCAGTGAGGTGACCTTGAGTGCGGTGGTGGTCATCGGGGAACTCCTCCGAGGGCGTCTCGGGGCGGAGCCGCGGGGCGGGGCCGGAGCGGTGCGCGTACGGGTGGCGACCGGCGATCACGGGGTGCGCGGCGCTCTGTACCGTCAGGGGCCTGTTCCTCCCCATGGTAGAAGCGCCGGACGCCCGGCGGCGCGTCGGCACCGGGCCACGGACCGGGCGGAGGCGGGGCGAAGGCCAGGCAAGGGCCGGGCAAGGGCGGGGCAAGGGCCTGGTGGAGGGCGTAAACCGCTGTCCTGTGCGGTCCCGCTCCGGGAGGAACCGCGGGCGGTGCACGGCGTGTCTGCGGCAACCGGTCCGCACAGACGGTGACGATCGCTTCGCAATGCCGTGACGCGGGAAAAGGTTCCGCGTCCGCACGAAGGAGAACATGATGGCAACCGGCACGGTGAAGTGGTTCAACTCGGAGAAGGGCTTCGGCTTCATCGAACAGGACGGCGGAGGCCCCGACGTGTTTGTCCACTACTCGGCCATCGCCGCGACCGGATTCCGCGAGCTCAGCGAGGAGCAGAAGGTGAAATTCGACGTCGTCCAGGGCCCCAAGGGCCCGCAGGCCGAGAACGTCGTCAGCCACTCCTGACCCGGCCCGGGGGCGGCCCCGGGCAGTGGCCGGCCGAGTCCCCGGGGCCCGGCCGGAACCACCGTGACGTCCAGCCCGGGGCCCCTCCGAAGGGACCGTCCGCCCATGGCCGCCGCCCGACTGTCCCCGGCACCGCGGCTGCGGTCCCTGCGCGCGGTCGTCCTCGACACCGACGGTGTGATCATCGATTCGGCCCCCAGCCATGCCGCCGCCTGGAAGACAGCGTTCGACGCTGTGCTGTCGGCCCGGGCGGGGCAGCCGCTCTTCGATGCCACCGACGACTATCTGCGCCATGTCGACGGCCGCTCCCGGCTCGACGGGGCCGCGGGATTCCTCGCGTCGAGGGGGATCGACCTGCCACTGGGCAGTCCAGGCGACCCGCCGGGTACGGGGACGGTGTGGGCGGTGGCCGCCCGTAAGGACGAACTGTTCACCCGGGGGCTGCGTGAGCGTCCCGTCCGTACCTGGCCCGGCACCGTCCGCCTCCTGCGGGTCCTGCGGGACGCGCGGATGCCCGTCGCCGCCGTCTCCGCGTCCCGGCATGCCACGGAGCTGCTGGACCGGGCGGGGCTGCTGGACCGGTTCGGCGCCGTCGTGGACGGCAACGAAGCGCGCAGGCTGCGGCTGCCCGGCAAGCCGGACCCGGCCCTGTTCCTGGAAGCGGCCTCCCGGCTCGGGGCACCCGCCCCGGACGCCGCGGTGGTGGAGGACGCGCTGTCCGGGGTCGAGGCCGGGCGGCGCGGCGGCTTCGGCCTGGTGGTCGGCGTGGACCGTACGCGGGGGCCCGACAGCGCGGCCGCACTGCTGCGGCACGGCGCCGACCTGGTGGTGACGGACCCCGGCGAACTCCTGACGGACGGTCAGGGCTGATGACGGTCCCCACCTGGACCTGGCGCTACGAGGGGTTCGACCCGGCGCAGGAGAGGCTGCGCGAGGCGCTGTGCACCCTCGGCAACGGCTACTTCGCCACCCGTGGTGCCGCGTCCGAGGCCCCGGCGGGCGGCCCGCACTACCCCGGGACGTACGCGGCGGGCTGTTACAACCGGCTGACCTCGACGGTGGCGGGGCGGCAGGTCGAGAACGAGGACATGGTCAACCTGCCGAACTGGCTGCCGCTGCGCTACCGCATGCTGCCCACCGGCGCCCCGCCCGGCGACTGGCTCGCCCCCGGCCACCACACGCTCGTCGCCCACCGGCAGTCGCTGGACCTGCGGCACGCCACCCTGACCCGCCGGTCCGTGTACGAGGACGGGGAAGGCAGACGCCTGACGGTGGAGCAGCGCCGCCTGGTACACATGGGGAACCCTCATCTGGCGTCGCTGCAGACGGAGTTCACGGTCACGGGCTGGTCGGGAAGCGTGGAGGTGGAGACCGGTCTCGACGGCGACGTCCGCAACAGCGGGGTGCGGCGGTACGCGGACCTGGAGAACCGCCACCTGACCGGCTGGGAGACCGGCGCGGAACGCGACGACGTGGTGTGGCTGCGGTGTCACACCGTGAACTCGGAGATCGGTGTGGCCCTGGCCGCCCGGACAGTGGTCACCCGCACCGCGCAGGAAGAGCCCCGAGCTACCGGCGGGCCGGAGTTCAGGACCGTCCTGGGGCCCAGGACAGCCTTCCAGTCGGTGATGGTGCCGGTCGACCCGGGCTCCGGTGCCGTCGTCGACAAGACCGTGGCCCTGCACACCTCCCGGGACCCCGCGATCAGCAATCCGCTGGAGGCCGCCGTCGACGACGTGTGCGGGGCCCCGGACGCCGCCGGGCTGCTGGCCTGGCACCACAGGGCCTGGAAGGACCTGTGGCAGCGGGTCCGTCTCGATGTCCCGGGAAGAGCGGGCAGGATCCTGCGGCTGCACCTCTTCCACGTCCTGCAGACCCTCTCCCCGCACACCGCCGACCTGGACGCCGGGGTGCCCGCGCGGGGGCTGCACGGGGAGGCGTACCGCGGGCATGTGTTCTGGGACGAGCTGTTCGTACTGCCGTTCCTGAACCTGCATCTCCCCGAGGTGTCCAGGGCCCTGCTCGACTACCGCTACCACCGGCTGG
>DATCWZ010000411.1:0-4227 GCA_036566065.1 Streptomyces sp.
GGCAGGCCGGTCCGGGGGCGCGCAATCACAACCTGGACGCCAAAATCCAGCCTGCCCCGGACCTGGGCACCAATCGTGCCCGGGAGGCCAAATTGAGCCCGTCCGGCGATTGAGGACGGAACCCCGCGCCCCGGCCCAGGGGCACACCAACGGGCCCGGGGCCCAAATCCACCACCCCGGACCGGGGCCACGCCCCCGTATCGCACGGTTCACCCCCCGTTCACCCCGCTCCGCAGACCTGGTCACCTCATCCACCTAATTTCGGACGTACAAGCTGCCGGGCCAAGGAAGGAACCCCGAAAGTGAACCCTCAGCGCAAGCACCGGCTTCGTGCCACCACACTCGGTGCCCTCGCCGTCTCCGGCGCCCTGGTCCTCACAGCGTGCGGTTCGGACGACAACAGCGGCGGCGCGGCCACCACGGGCGGACAGAAGACGAGCGCCGCGTCGAACATCAAGTGCGACGGCGCCAAGGGCCAGCTCCTCGCCTCCGGCTCCAGCGCGCAGAAGAACGCCATGGACCTCTGGGTCAAGAACTACATGGCCGCCTGCACAGGCGTGGAGATCAACTACAAGTCGTCCTCGTCCGGCGAGGGCATCGTCGCCTTCAACCAGGGCACCGTCGGCTTCGCCGGTTCCGACTCGGCGCTGAAGCCCGAAGAGGCCGCCGAGTCGAAGAAGATCTGCAAGACGGGCCAGGGCATCAACCTCCCGATGGTCGGCGGCCCGATCGCGATCGGCTTCCACCTGGAGGGTGTGGACAGCCTCACCCTGGACGCCCCCACTCTCGCGAAGATTTTCAACAACAAGATCAAGAAGTGGAACGACAAGGCGATCGCCGACCTCAACAAAGGCGTGAAGCTGCCGGACAAGGCGATCCAGGCGTTCCACCGCTCCGAGGACTCCGGCACCACGCAGAACCTGGGCAAGTACCTGGGCGCGGCGGCGGCCGATGACTGGACGTACGAGCCGGAGAAGAAGTGGCCCGCTACCGGTGGCCAGGCCGCGGCCGGTTCCGCCGGTGTCGCCGCGCAGGTGAAGCAGGTCGATGGCTCGATCGGCTACTTCGAACTGTCGTACGCGTCCTCGCAGAACATCAGCACCGTCGACATCGACACCGGCGGCTCCGCCCCGGTGAAGGCATCGTCGGAGAACGCCTCCAAGGCGATCGGCGCGGCCACGATCAAGGGCACGGGCAAGGACCTGGCGCTCGACCTCGACTACACGACCAAGGCCGACGGCGCGTACCCGCTGGTCCTGGTGACGTACGAGGTCGTGTGCGACACCGGCAACAAGCCCGAGACCCTGAGCACGGTCAAGTCGTTCCTGACGTACACCGCCTCCGACGAGGGCCAGAGGGTTCTCTCCGAGGCCGGTTACGCCCCGATCCCGGCCGAGATCAACAGCAAGGTCCGCGAGACGGTGGCCGCCCTCTCGTAACCCGCTCGAACAAGCGCGGGGCCGGGCAGGACCCGGCCTCGCCCCCATCCGGTGCACCGCCGCCAGGGGAGTCCGCTCCCCCACACAGACCGGAAAAGAACCATGGTTCACACCACAACGCCAGCCGCCCGAAGCCGCTCCACAGGACGCGCAGGCGACACCGTCTTCCTGGCCCTGTCCAAGGGTTCGGGCATCCTGCTACTCGTGATCATGGCGTCGATCGCCGTGTTCCTCAGCTACCGCGCGGCCCTCGCGATATCCGGGGACGCGGGCAACTTCTTCACCACGTTCGACTGGAACCCGGCGGGCGACCCGCCCATGTTCGGCATCGCGGTCCTCCTGTTCGGCACGGTCGTCAGTTCGGTCATCGCGATGGCCGTCGCGGTTCCGGTGTCCGTCGGGATCGCCCTGTTCATCTCGCACTACGCGCCGCGCAGGCTGGCGGCGACCCTCGGGTACGTCGTGGATCTGCTGGCCGCCGTGCCGAGCATCATCTACGGCATCTGGGGCGCGCTGTTCCTGGTGCCGTATCTGGAGGGCACGAACCTCTGGCTCGACCAGTTCTTCGGCTGGACGTACGTCTTCGAGAAGACCGAGATCGGCGTGGCCCGTTCGCTGTTCACCGTGGGCATCCTGCTGGCGGTCATGATCCTGCCGATCGTGACGAGCGTGGCCCGCGAGGTCTTCCTCCAGGTCCCGCGGATGAACGAGGAGGCCGCGCTGGCGCTGGGCGCCACCCGGTGGGAGGTCATCCGGCTGAGCGTGCTGCCGTTCGGCCGGTCCGGGGTGATCTCCGCGTCGATGCTGGGGCTCGGCAGGGCGCTCGGCGAGACGATGGCCGTCGCCACGGTCCTTTCGCCGAGCTTCCTCATCTCGCTGCATGTGCTCAACCCGGGCGGCGGGACGTTCGCGCAGAACATCGCGGCGAAGTTCGACGAGGCCAATGAGTTCGGGCGGGACGCCCTGATCGCGTCCGGCCTCGTCCTGTTCGTCCTCACTCTGCTGGTCAACGGCGCGGCGCGGCTGATCATCGCCCGCCGCAAGGAGTATTCGGGGGCCAACGCATGAGCCGTATATCGAGTGTTCAGGAGCGGCCCGCGCCCGCGCGCACGGTCACAAGGACGGCCGGTCTCAGCAGCCGGTCGCTGCCCCGCTGGGCGCCGCTCGGCTTCGCCGCCGTCTCGGTCACGCTCGGCGTCGCGACGGGCATGGCGGCGGGCTGGCAGAGCCGTATCCAGTGGGGCCTGGTCTCCGCTGTGCTGTTCGTGGTCATCTCGTACGTGGTGACGACGGTCGTCGAGAACCAGCGCCAGGCCAGGGACCGGCTGGCCACCAGCGTCGTGTGGGTCTGCTTCCTGCTGGCCGTGGTGCCGCTCGCCTCGCTGATCTGGGTGACGGTGAGCCGCGGCGCGAAGGTGCTCGACGGGTACTTCCTCACCCATTCCATGGCCGGTGTGCTCGGTACGCAGCCCGGCGGCGGCGTCTACCACGCGATGGTCGGCACGCTGGAGCAGGTCGGCATCGCCACCGCGGTCTCCGTGCCGATCGGCCTGCTGACCGCGGTGTATCTCGTGGAGTACGGCAAGGGCTCGCTGGCCAGGGCCGTCACCTTCTTCGTCGACGTGATGACGGGTATCCCGTCGATCGTGGCCGGTCTGTTCATCTTGTCGATCATGCTGATGACGGGACTCGAACCGTCCGGCCTGATGGGCGCGCTGGCTCTGACGATCCTGATGATCCCGGTCGTGGTGCGTTCCACCGAGGAGATGCTCAAGCTCGTGCCGAACGAGTTGCGTGAGGCGTCGCTCGCGCTGGGCGTACCGAAGTGGCGCACCATCCTGAAGGTGGTCCTGCCGACTGCGGTGGGCGGCATCACGACGGGTGTCATGCTCGCCATCGCCCGTATCGCCGGTGAGACCGCGCCGATCATGCTGCTGGTCTTCGGCAGCCAGTTGATCAACCCGAACCCGTTCGACGGCGCCCAGTCGTCGCTCCCCTTCTACATCTGGGAGCAGTACAAGATCGGCAGCGAGGCGTCGTACGACCGCGCCTGGGGTGCCGCGCTGGTCCTGATCGGCTTCGTCATGATCCTCAACCTGGTGGCCCGCGGCATCGCCCGCTGGAAAGCCCCGAAGTCCGGCCGCTGACCGCGGCTCCGAAGGAAGTGATTTCAGATGGCCAAGCGCATCGACATCGGCGGGCTCTCCGCCTACTACGGCAGCCACATGGCGATAGAGGACATCTCGATGACCGTGGAGCCCCGCTCCGTGACGGCGTTCATCGGCCCGTCCGGCTGCGGCAAGTCCACGCTCCTGCGCACCCTGAACCGTATGCACGAAGTCACCCCCGGTGGCCGGGTGGAGGGCAAGGTGATGCTGGATGACGAAAATCTGTACGGTTCCGGCGTCGACCCGGTGACCGTGCGCCGGACGGTCGGCATGGTCTTCCAGCGGCCGAATCCGTTCCCGACCATGTCGATCTTCGACAATGTGGCGGCGGGGCTGCGGCTGAACGGCTCGTACCGCAAGAACCAGTTGGCGGAGATCGTCGAGAAGTCCCTGCGGGGCGCGAACCTCTGGAACGAGGTCAAGGACCGGCTGAACAAGCCGGGTTCCGGGCTCTCCGGCGGTCAGCAGCAGCGGCTGTGCATCGCCCGCGCGATGCAGAGCCGCTGCTGCTGACCGCCCGAGAGAGCACCGCCCGGCTTGTTCAGCCGGTCCTTGACCTCGTCCCACAGGTGCGCGCCGCGCAGCGACGTCTCGACCGCCTCGGCGAGCGCCTTCTTGTC
>DATCWZ010000192.1:0-5167 GCA_036566065.1 Streptomyces sp.
TCGCGCGAGCGGTCCGGGGCCCCGATGTGTCCGGCTACCGGCGCGGCGTCACTTCTTGCGGCCGCGCTTCTCGCGCACCCGGACCGAGATGTGGATCGGCGTGCCGTCGAAGCCGAACTCCTCCCGCAGCCTGCGCTCCACGAAGCGGCGGTAGCCGTGCTCCAGGAAGCCCGAGGCGAAGAGCACGAACCGGGGCGGCCTGGTGCCCGCCTGCGTACCGAAGAGGATGCGGGGCTGCTTGCCGCCGCGTACCGGATGCGGATGCGAGGCGACGATCTCACCGAGGAAGGCGTTGAGCCGCCCAGTGGGGATGCGCGTCTCCCATCCCGCGAGCGCGGTCTCGATCGCCGGCACCAGCTTCTCCATGTGCCGCCCGGTGACGGCGGAGACGTTGACCCGGGGAGCCCAGGAGACCTGACCGAGTTCCGTCTCGATCTCGCGCTCCAGGTAGTAGCGGCGCTCCTCGTCGAGAGTGTCCCACTTGTTGAAGGCCAGCACCATCGCCCGGCCCGCTTCCACCGCCATGGTGACGATGCGCTGGTCCTGGACGCTGATCGACTCGCTCGCGTCGAACAGGACGACCGCGACCTCGGACTTCTCGACCGCGGCCGCCGTACGCAGCGACGCGTAGTAGTCCGCGCCCTCCTGGAGGTGGACCTTGCGGCGGATGCCCGCGGTGTCGATGAACTTCCAGGTGATGCCGCCGAGCTCGATCAGCTCGTCGACCGGGTCGCGGGTGGTGCCCGCGATCGCGTTGACGACGACGCGGTCCTCGTTCGCGACCTTGTTCAGGAGCGAGGACTTGCCGACGTTCGGACGGCCGATGAGCGCGATACGGCGCGGGCCGCCCGGCACGGCGGTGAACGTCTGCGCCGGGGCCTCCGGGAGCGCCTCCAGGACGGCGTCCAGCATGTCGCCGGTGCCGCGGCCGTGCAGCGAGGACACCGGGTGGGGCAGGCCCAGGCCGAGCGACCAGAGCGCGGTGGCGTCCGCCTCCCCGCTCGGCCCGTCCACCTTGTTGGCGCACAGCACGACGGGCTTGCCCGCCCTGCGCAGCAGCTTGACGACGGCCTCATCGGTGTCGGTGGCGCCGACGGTCGCGTCGACCACGAAGACGACCGCGTCGGCCGTCTCGATGGCGTACTCGGCCTGGGCGGCGACGGAGGCGTCGAGGCCCAGCACATCCTGCTCCCAGCCGCCGGTGTCGACGAGCTTGAAGCGGCGCCCGGCCCATTCGGCCTCGTAGCTGACCCGGTCCCGGGTGACACCCGGCCTGTCCTGTACGACGGCCTCGCGGCGGCCGAGGATCCGGTTCACCAGGGTCGACTTGCCGACGTTCGGACGGCCCACGACGGCGAGAACGGGAAGCGGTCCGTGACCGGCATCACCGAGCGCGCCCTCGACGTCCTCGGCGTCGAACCCCTCCTGCGCCGCGAGCTCCATGAACTCCGCGTACTCGGCATCGCCAAGTGCTCCGTGCTCGTGGTCCGAGCCCTCGGAGTGAATCTGGTCGTTCATGCAGTCCGTTTCCCTCTGTGCATCGTCGTCACCGGGCGCCCGGTGAGGCGTCTGGCGTTCTCCAGGTGGGCGGTCAGTTTCCCCCGGATACGGAACGTCGCCTCGTCCAGCGCCTTCCTGGTCCGCCGGCCGCTGCCGTCGCCGGCGTCGAACGGGTCTCCGAACACGACGTCCACGCGGCCGCGCAGCGGGGGCAGCGCCCCTATCAGCCGCCCGCGGCGCTCCGTGCTTCCCAGGACTGCCACGGGCACGACCGGCGCCCCTCCCCGTACGGCGAAGTACGCGAGCCCCGCCCGCAGCGAGGCGAAGTCGCCCTCGCCCCTGGTGCCCTCGGGAAATATGCCGAGGACCCCGCCGGCCGCCAGCACGCCCAGTGCCTGCGTGACGGCGGTGCGGTCGACGGTCGTACGGTCCACTCTGAGCTGGCCGATTCCGCGCAGGAACGGGTCGAGCGGGCCGACGAACGCCTCCTTCTTGATCAGGAAGTGGACGGGCCTGGGCGCCGTGCCCATCAGCATCGGCCCGTCTATGAAGTGTGCGTGGTTCACCGCGAGTATGACGGGTCCCGCGGCGGGCACCCGCCACGCGCCGAGCACCCGGGGCCTGAACAGCCCGTACATCAGCCCGATCCCGATACCCCGCCCGACGGCCGCTCCGCGCGGCGTGGGCGCCCCCGTGGCGTCGCTCACCTCGCGGCCCGCTTCTCCCCGACAAGGGTGATGACACACTCGATGACCTGCTGCAGGGTCAGCCCGGTGGTGTCCACCTCGATCGCGTCGTCGGCCTTGGCCAGCGGCGACGTCTTGCGGCCGGAGTCGGCCGCGTCCCGCTTGATCAGCGCGGCCCTGGTCGCGGCGATGTCCGAGCCCTTGAGCTCGCCGCTGCGGCGGGCGGCGCGCGCCTCCGGGGAGGCGGTCAGGAAGATCTTGACGTCGGCGCCGGGCAGCACCGTCGTGCCGATGTCCCGGCCCTCGACCACGATGCCCCGCCCGGCCTCCGCCGCGATGGCGCGCTGCAGCTCGGTGATCCGGGCGCGCACCTCGGGCACCGCGCTGACCGCGCTGACGGCGGCCGTCACTTCCGGGGTACGGATGGAGCCCGAGGCGTCCTCGCCGTCGACCGTGATCGTCGGAGCCACCGGGTCCGTACCGGAGACGATCACGGGCTTGGCTGCGGCCGTCGCGATGTCCGACGGGTCCGCCACGTCGATGCCGTTGTTCAGCATCCACCAGGTGATCGCCCGGTACTGGGCGCCGGTGTCCAGGTAGCTCAGGCCGAGCTGGGCGGCGACCGCCTTGGACGTGCTCGACTTGCCGGTGCCGGAGGGCCCGTCGATGGCGACGATCACTGCGGCGCTTACGGTTTCCACGGTGGTGGACACCTTCCTGGTACGCGGGGGTGGTGGGCTGTGCGGGCTGTATGCGGCCTCCCCCAAGGTTACCGAGTGCCGGAAGGGCCCTCGCACCCCCTGCGTGGACGCCCGGAGCTAGTGGCGGATCGACCAGCCGCGCTCCGTGAGCGCCGCGCTCAGGATGGGTGCGGCGCTCGGCTCGACCATGAGCTGCACCAGCCCGGCCTGCTGCCCGGCGGCGTGCTCGATGCGTACGTCCTCGATGTTGACCCCGGCCCGCCCGGCGTCGGCGAAGATCCCGGCCAGCTCGCCCGGCCGGTCGCTGATGAGCACTGCCACGGTCTCATACGAAGCCGGGGCCGCGCCGTGCTTGCCCGGCACCCTGACCTGGCCCGCGTTGCCGCGGCGCAGCACGTCCCGGATGCCCTCGGTGCCCGCCCTGCGCTTCTCCTCGTCGGCGGACTGCAGGCCGCGCAGCGCCCGTACGGTCTCGTCCAGGTCCGCCGCGACCCCCGCCAGCACGTCGGCGACGGGGCCGGGGTTGGCGGACAGGATCTCCACCCACATCCGGGGGTCCGACGCGGCGATCCGGGTCACGTCCCTGATCCCCTGGCCGCACAGGCGTACGGCCGTCTCGTCGGCCTCCTCCAGCCGGGCGGCGACCATCGAGGAGAGGAGCTGCGGGGTGTGGGACACCAGGGCCACGGCACGGTCGTGGGCGTCGGCGTCCATGACGACCGGGACGGCGCGGCAGAGCGCGACCAGTTCCAGGGCGAGGTTGAGGACCTCCGTATCGGTGTCCCGGGTCGGGGTGAGGACCCAGGGGCGGCCCTCGAAGAGGTCGGCCGTCGCGGCGAGGGGGCCGGAGCGCTCCTTGCCCGCCATGGGGTGCGTGCCGATGTACGGGGCGAGGTCGATGCCCAGCGCCTCCAGCTCGCGGCGCGGGCCGCCCTTGACGCTGGCCACGTCCAGGTAGGCCCGGGCCAGGCCCTCGCCCATGGCGGCGGCCAGCACGGACGCGGTGTGCGCGGGGGGCACGGCGACGACTGCCAGGTCGACGCGGCCCTGCGGGGCCTCCTCCGTACCGGCGCCGAGCGCGGCCGCCGTCCCGGACGACGACGGGTCGCGGTCCCTGAGGTACACCGTGACGCCCCGGCCCGCGAGGGCCAGCGCGGCCGACGTACCGACGAGTCCTGTCCCGATGACGACGGCTGTCCTCACTGGGCGATGTCCTTGCGCAGGGCGCCCGTGGCACCGAGGTAGATGTGGCTGATCTCCGCCTTGGTGCGCTCCGTCTCCACGTGGGCGAGGATGCGCACCACACGGGGCATGGCCCCGGCGATGTCGAGCTCCTGGGCGCAGATCAGCGGTACGTCGACGATGCCGAGGCCGCGTGCGGCGGCGGCCGGGAAGTCGCTGTGCAGGTCCGGGGTAGCGGTGAACCAGACGCTGATCAGGTCGTCCGCGGCGAATTCGTTGCGCTCCAGGATGGCGGTGAGCAGCGCCCCGACCTGCTCGTCCATGTGCTCCGCGTCGTCCCGTTCCAACTGGACGGCTCCGCGGACCGCTCGTACCGCCACGTCGTACCCCTTGCCTGTTCGCTTCGCTTGCCCTCCCAGCGTAGAGGTGCGGCGGGGCCGGTGGTCACGCCGCTCTGTCCGTGAGACACGCGGGCGATGACGCACGGACCGGCGCGGGGCCGCGCCAGGCGTTCCTGTCCCGCAACGCACACCGGACGTTCGTACGGTACGCGGGGGCCAGCGCAGGAAGCTGGAGGCGGACGTCCGGCAGTACGGGGCCCCGCTCTGGAAGCACGCCATGCATCTGGTGCGCCTGCTGACGAGCGGCCGGGACCCGCTCAGGACGGGCGAGCTCACCATCGACGTCGGGGACGCGCGGGAAGACCTGCTGGCCGTGAAACGGGGCGAGGTCCCCTGGCCCGAGGTGGAACGGCGCATGGCACGCCTCGCCGAGGAGAACGACGAGGCGGCCACCCGGGCCCGGCCCGGACAACATTGCGCGCCCCTCCATCGAAATGATCACAGGCTCGACACCCCAACCACGACAGGAGCATTCATGCCCACCAAGACGCTGCGGATTCCCGCCGCGGACGACCTGGCCGACGTGCTTCGCCTCCTTCCCCGACAGCGGCGGGCGGCACCCGGGGGTGCGTCCCCAACTTCTTCTACCGGCACGGCACCGGTGATCGGACTTCCCCAGCACATCGGAGAAGAGTCCAGGTCCGCGGTCTTCGCCCAGCTGATGCCCATGATCGAGGCGCACACCACAGCACGTGTC
>DATCWZ010000596.1:0-4049 GCA_036566065.1 Streptomyces sp.
CAGCGCCACGCGGCGCTCGGCGGCGGTGAGGCCGCCCCATACTCCGTACGGCTCGGGCTGGGCCAGGGCGTGTTCCCTGCACTCCACCATCACCGGGCAGCGCGCGCAGACCTGCTTGGCGGCCGCCTCCCGGGACAGCCGGACAGCGGTCGGCTCCTTCGACGGGGCGAAGAACAGCCCGGCTTCGTCCCGACGGCACACCGCCTCCGCATGCCAGGGGCCCGCCTGGTCCTCCCGCGCGGGAACGCGCTGGGACGGCACGGCGGCGACCTGCAGAGGCTTATGCGGCGGTTGCGGCACGGTCCACTCCTGACGACGGCTTCACGAGCGAGAGGTAATTGCAGCTTTTCCTACCCGCTGTGCGTACGCCTATGCGCCAAGTGGCAGCGCCTCACGGGCGCGCAATTCCGCCCGCGCGCCCCCATGGCCTGAATTGAAGGGTGCCGCCCCCGTCGCGCCCCCCGCGCACGCCCCGCCTCAGTGGCCGAGGCGCTTGCGCAACTGGTCGTGAAGGTTGGCAATGAGCTTGCCGCGCTTCGGCTTTGCCTCGACGTTCCCGAATACGGAAAAGCCGTTCACCACGACCACCGGTGCTTCCGGGTCCGCGGATTCCAGAGTGACGACTTCGAAATTGCCGAAGATTCCGGTTCCGCTGCCGCGCAGCGAGATGTTCTCGGGGACCCTGATGTCGACGGTCCCGAAGACGGACGTCGCATTGATGACCGTCAGACGCTGGCCGAAAAGCGCCTCGGTCAGATCGATCTCCACGCTCCCGAAGAGCGAGAAGGCGTTCGTACGTCCGCCGACCCGCCAGCGGCCCTTGCGGGTGGAGCTGCTGAAGATCGCCACCAGGTTCTCGGCGGGGCCGGTGGACGCCTCGGGGCCGTAGGAGTAGGGAGTCGCCGCGGAGTACGCGGTGGTGCCGCCGGCCACCGGCAAGTCCCGTACAAGCGGCTCGAGTTCATTGACGGTCTTCGCCCGGTAGACGAGGTCGACCCGCTCGGCGTGCTCCTCGGCGGTCAGCCGGCCCTCGGCCATGGCGTCCCGCAGAATGTCCGCGATCCGGTCGCGGTCCGCGTCGGAAGCGCGGATTCCGGCGGGCGCGGGACCGGCCGGAGCGATGGGCTGCTGGGGCTGCTTTTCGAGGTCCACCGAACCAGCGTACCCAAACGCGATAGATCGCGACCAGTACCCTGCCGGTCCGTCCTGCGCGGGCCCGTACGCGGGCGGGGGGTGAGCCTTACCTCACAGGTCCGCCGCGCCCGCGGCGTTCTACCCTGGTGGATGCGCTGCCCTAGGGAGGTCAGCCGCTGTCACCGAGTGAGGAATGGCCGTAATGCCAGAGTTTGCGTACTCCGATGTGCTCCCTCTGGGAGAGGACACCACGCCGTACAGGCTGGTGACCGCCGAGGGTGTCTCGACCTTCGAGGCCGACGGCCGTACGTTCCTCAAAGTCGCGCCCGAGGCCCTGCGCACGCTGGCGGCCGAGGCCATGCACGACATCGCGCACTATCTGCGGCCCGCCCACCTGGCCCAGTTGCGCCGGATCGTGGACGACCCGGAGGCGTCGTCCAACGACAAGTTCGTCGCGCTCGACCTCCTGAAGAACGCGAACATCGCGGCCGCGGGCGTGCTGCCCATGTGCCAGGACACCGGCACCGCGATCGTCATGGGCAAGCGCGGCCAGAACGTCCTCACCGACGGCGGTGACGAGGAGGCCCTGTCGCACGGCATCTTCGACTCGTACACCAAGCTGAATCTGCGCTACTCGCAGATGGCCCCGCTGACCATGTGGGAGGAGAAGAACACCGGGTCGAACCTCCCGGCGCAGATCGAGCTGTACGCGACCGACGGCGACGCGTACAAGTTCCTCTTCATGGCCAAGGGCGGCGGTTCGGCCAATAAGTCGTTCCTCTACCAGCAGACCAAGGCGGTCCTCAACGAGGCGTCCATGATGGCGTTCCTTGAGGAGAAGATCCGCTCCCTGGGCACGGCGGCCTGCCCGCCGTACCACCTGGCGATCGTGGTCGGTGGCACGTCGGCCGAATTCGCGCTGAAGACCGCGAAGTACGCGTCGGCGCATTACCTGGACGGGCTTCCCGCCGAGGGTTCCCCGGTCGGCCACGGATTCCGCGACCAGGAACTCGAGCAGAAGGTCTTCGAGCTGACGCAGAAGATCGGTATCGGCGCGCAGTTCGGCGGCAAGTACTTCTGCCACGACGTACGCGTGGTCCGCCTGCCGCGCCACGGCGCGTCGCTGCCGGTGGCCATCGCCGTGTCCTGCTCGGCCGACCGCCAGGCCAAGGCGAAGATCACCGCCGAGGGTGTCTTCCTTGAGCAGCTTGAGACGGACCCGGCGCGCTTCCTGCCCGACACGACCGACGAGCAGCTCGACAACGCGGACGCCGCCGTGAAGATCGACCTGAACCGGCCGATGGCGGACATCCTCGCCGAGCTGACCAAGTACCCGGTCAAGACCCGGCTCTCGCTGACCGGCCCGCTGGTCGTGGCCCGCGACATCGCGCACGCCAGGATCAAGGCGCGGCTCGACGCGGGTGAGGAGATGCCGCAGTATCTGAAGGACCACCCGGTGTACTACGCGGGCCCGGCCAAGACGCCCGAGGGCTACGCCTCGGGTTCGTTCGGCCCGACGACGGCCGGGCGCATGGACAGCTATGTCGCCCCGTTCCAGGCGGCGGGCGGCTCGATGGTGATGCTGGCGAAGGGCAACAGGTCCAAGCAGGTCACCGACGCGTGCGAGACCCACGGCGGTTTCTACCTGGGTTCCATCGGCGGCCCCGCTGCCCGTCTCGCGCAGGACTGCATCAAGAAGGTCGAGGTCGTCGAGTACGAGGAGCTCGGCATGGAGGCGGTCTGGCGGATCGAGGTCGAGGACTTCCCGGCGTTCGTCGTCGTCGACGACAAGGGCAACGACTTCTTCGCCGATCCGGCCCCGGCGCCGACCTTCACCACCATCCCGGTGCGCGGCCCCGGCCTCGCCTGACAGCCACGGACAGTGGTGCGTGACGGGGGGTGTTCCGGCCAGGCGGCCGGGACGCCCCCCGTTCGCATTTCCGGTTACGTGAACCGCTTTACGCGAACCGCTGCTGCGCGCTCCCGTCGCACGCCCGCAGCGTCAGCGTGTCCCTGGCCGCCGCCAGGGTGAGGCACAGCCCCGTCGCCGCGGCGGGCCGCAGGGTGCCCGCTTCGCGGACGAACCGCTGGTTCGCGGCGCCCGAGCAGTCCCACAGGATGAGCTTCGCGCCCGCCTCGTAGCGCGCGCCCGGCACGTCCAGGCAGCGGTCGTGGCTGAGCTCCGTGCGCAGCGTCCTGGTCGTGCCGTCGTACCACCAGCCCTGGTTACGGCCGCCGTGGCAGTCCCAGCCGGTGATCTCCGTGCCGTTGCGGGTGACGGACGCGGGAACGTCCAGGCAGCTCGCGGTGGCCTCGTTCCTCAGGGGTACGAAGAGGTCGTCCCAGGCCCCCGGCGTCAGGACCGGCTTGCCGGTGCTCCCCGGGTCGGCGCAGCTCGCCTCGCGCAGCCCGGAGTCGTAGACCTGGGTGAGGCAGGAAGCGAAGGCCGCGTGGCCGTTCACATTGGGGTGGAAGGACTGGCGTACGGAATTCGCGTCCGGCAGCCCGGGCTTGGTGACGTCGATCCACAGGCCGCGCGCCCAGGTGGATTGGGTGCAGACCTCATGGCCGTGGAAGAGCCGCGAGTTGTCGAGGTAGACGGCCCCGGTCTCGGCGGCGGCCCTGCGCATGCCCACCTCGAACGCCGGTACGGCGGTGTCGCGGCCCCAGACGGTGTCGGAGTCGTAGCCGAGGCCGCCGCAGATCAGCTTCCCGGGGAAGTCGGGGTTGTCGCGGAAGTCGGGGCCGATGGGGCTCGGGTAGCCCATGACGATCAGCTTGTAGTCGCCGGTGGCGTATCCGGCGTCCGTCATGACCGTACGCAGATCGCGGATCGTCCGCTCGACCTTGGGTACGAGCGCGTCGACGCGGGCCTGCCAGCCGGCCTCGTACTTGGGTGCGCACGGGCCCTGGAG
>DATCWZ010000346.1:0-7018 GCA_036566065.1 Streptomyces sp.
CCAGGCCGAGCCGCTGCTTCATGCCCAGGGAGTACGCGCGGGCCTTCTTGCCGGACGCCGCGGCGAGGCCGACCCGGTCCAGGGCGCTGTCGACGCGGGCGGGGCGGGTGCGGGGGTCGGCGGTCGGGTCGGCGCGGTCGAAGCGCAGCAGGTTGTCGCGGCCGCTCAGGAACCCGTACAGCGCGGGCCCCTCGATCAGCGCGCCGACCTGCGGGAGCACCGTGCGGGCGGCGCGCGGCATGGGGCTGCCCAGGACGCGGGCCGTGCCGGATGTGGGGTCGATGAGGCCCATGAGCATGCGGATGGTAGTGGTCTTGCCGGAGCCGTTGGGGCCGAGGAAGCCGAAGACGCTGCCGCGCGGGACGGTGAGGTCAAGCCCGTCAACGGCGAGCTGCCCGCCGCGGTAGCGCTTGGTGAGCCCGCAGGTCTCAATCACCGCCCCGCCCGCGCCAACGCCTGACCCGGCGCCGAAGCCGGCCGCCGGACCTGCAGCCGCACCAGCCCCCGACTCCGCCGCTGTGTTGGTCATATCGCTCTCGCCGTCCCTTTCTCCTCGCTGTCGCGGGGCGCCGTCCGTGGACGGGACCGCCCCGCCGTACGGAGCGTACGGCGGGGCGGTACGTACGGCGCGTCCTACTTGGCGGTGTTGGCCGCCTGCACCAGCGCGTCCTTCGTCACCGCTCCCACGTACACCGTGCCGTCGTCCGTCACCAGCGCGTTGACCAGGCGGCTCTTGAAGACCGTGCCCGAGCCGAAGTCGCCGCTGACCTTGTCACCCAGCGCGTCCAGGAACTGCCGGGCCTGGGCCGGCATCTCATCGGCGTCGGAGCCGGAGCCCTTCGCGGGCAGCCCCGCGGCGCCGCCCGGAACCTCGATCTCGGCGATCGCGTTCCAGCCCTCCCCGATGACATTGAGCCCCTTGAAGTCGGCCGGCCCGCCGAGGCCCCCGTGGTGCCTCTCCGCCCGGGCCTTCTTCTCCGCCCCGGCCTTCCACTCGTCCGCCTGGGTCACCTTGGCGCCCTTGGGCGGGGTGAAGGAGAACGAGGAGGCGTCCGGCTTGCCGAAGTCCACCTTCGTGAACCCGGCGTCGATCGCCGCCTTGCCGCCGCCGCTCGGGGACAGGGTGAACTTCAGGGGTACGCCGTTCTTCGCGTCCACCGCCACCCGGATGGAGCCGATGGTCGAACCGGACTGCTTCGGCGTGATCAGCAGTTGGTACGCGTCGCGCCCGGCCACCTGGGCCGTGCCGTCGACCGTGACCGACGTGGTGTCACCGGCCGCCGCCAGCGCTTGCTCGGCGAGGTCCTTCGGCGTGGCGGGCACCCCGTCGGGCACCTTGTGCTTCCCGCGCTTCGCATCCGTACGGGCGGCGTCGTCCGCCTTCGCGTGGTACGCCTCGTTGCTCGCGCTGTCGTACGCCCAGACCTCGCCGGCGTTGTGGATCAGGCTGTACTCGGAGCCGTCGCCGAGGATCGACAGGCGCTGCCTGTCGGGGCCGTCGGCGGCCACCCGCAGCGTGTGCGTACCGGAGGCGAGCTCCATCAGCTTGGTGTCGGGCGCGGCGCTCGAACTGCCGTCACCACCCTGGCCCGCCCCGCTCGGGCCGCCGGCGAAGGAGCCCGCGAGCCCGCCGATCGCCGGGATGCCGAGGTCGGTGCTGACCTTCAGTGTGCCGGACATCTGCTCCTGATCAGACGCGGCGATCTTCTCGATGAGTTCCTGTGCCGTGATGGTCGGAAGTTCCGGGTCCCCGGAATCCGCGAGTGCCGGGACGAGTCCGATCGTCACGGCCGCCACCCCCGCCACCGCGACGGGGACGAGGTATCGTGCCGCCTTCCGGCGGCCCGCGGCGGTGCCCGTGGCCTCGCCGGCGGGGTCCGCGCTGTCGTTCGGTGCCATGTCTGCCCTACCTCCGTGGTCGGCGGCCTGCGTCAGGTTGCGCTCCACTCCCCGCCGCCGTTCTCACCCGTTGTGGTCAGGAGTGGTTGTTCTCCATCTGACCAAATGGGACAGCGGTAATCGTCAGCCCGCGGGAGCAACTGCGCCTACCCCTCCGGTATGACAACGGGGCGTCAGGGTCCGCCATCCAGTAGGGGTCGTCACCCGGACGCCGCCCGGACGCCGACGGGGCGTCAGCCCGCGCGGTGCACCACGGCATCGCACAGCTCTTCGAGCGCGGACTTGGCGTAGCACGCGGGCAGCGGCGCCAGCGTCGCCCGCGCATCCTGTGCGTAACGGACGGTGTCCCGCCGCGCCTGCTCCAGTGCCGGGTGGACGCGCAGCCTGCCCAGCACCTCGGCGAGGCGGCCGTCGTCGCTGAGATCGCCGTCCACCATCTCCACGAGCTCCCGGTCGTCCGGTTTCCCGCCGGACGCGGCCAGCGCGCGCAGCAGCAGGACCGGGAGGGTGGGGATGCCCTCGCGCAGGTCGGTGCCGGGCGTCTTGCCCGACTCGTGCGAGTCCGACGCGATGTCGAGTACGTCGTCGGCGAGCTGGAAGGCGATGCCGAGCCGCTCCCCGTACTGGGTGAGGATGTCCACGACCGATTCGTCGGCGCCCGCCATCATCGCGCCGAACCGCCCGGACACGGCGACCAGCGATCCGGTCTTGCCGCCCAGGACGTCCATGTAGTGGTCCACCGGGTCGCGGCCGTCGCGCGGTCCCGCGGTCTCCAGGATCTGGCCGGTGACCAGGCGTTCGAACGCCTCCGCCTGGATGCGTACGGCGTCGGGGCCGAGGTCGGCCAGGATGTGCGAGGCGCGGGCGAACAGGAAGTCGCCGGTCAGTACGGCCACCGAGTTGCCCCAGCGGGTGTTCGCACTGGCGACACCGCGGCGTACATCCGCCTCGTCCATCACGTCGTCGTGGTACAGCGTCGCCAGATGCGTCAGCTCGACGACCACCGCCGAAGGGACCACTCCGGGTGCGTCCGGGTCGCCGAACTGGGACGCCAGCATCACCAGCAGCGGACGGAACCGCTTGCCCCCCGCGCTGACCAGGTGCTGTGCGGCCTCCGTGATGAACGGGATCTCGCTCTTCGTGGCATCCAGCAGCCCCGCCTCGACAGCGGCCAAACCGGCCTGGACATCGGCCTCGAGAGCCTGGTCCCGCACGCGCAGTCCGAACGGCCCGACGACGGTCACGAGGGGGTCTCCTGTCTGCTGACGATCACACGGAATGTCGATGTGTCGCTGTCATCACTCAAGTCAGCGTATCCGGTCCTCTTTCGATCACCATGGGCGCCTTCCCGCCACCGCCGGTATGTTCGGGATCAGCTCATACGATCAGGAGTTGCCGTTTTTGTCCCCTCCGCCGGGCGACCGAGGTCCACCGAGGTGTCTCCATGCAGATCCGCACCGAGTTCCCCTACGAAACGGCCCGCGAGGACCTCTGCATCCCGCTTCCGGACGGCGTGCGGTTGTACGCCCGGATCTGGCGTCCGGTGACCGATGAGCCCGTCCCCGCCCTGCTGGAGTACCTTCCGAACCGGCTGAGCGACCGGACCGCGCCCCGCGACTGGCAGCGCCACCCCTGGTACGCGGGGCACGGCTATGCCTCCGTACGGGTCGATGTGCGCGGGCACGGCAACAGCGAGGGCGTCCCGGGTGACCCGCACGGCGCCACCGCACCGGCCGACGGAGTGGCCGTCGTGCACTGGCTGGCCGGGCAGGAGTGGTGCTCGGGGCGGGTCGGCATGTTCGGCATCGGCCGGGGCGGGTACAACGCGCTGCGGATCGCCGCCCTCGCCCCCGAGCCGCTGAAGGCGGTCGTCAGCGTCTGCTCGGCCGACGACGGCTTCGGCAACGACGCGCACTATCTGGGCGGGGCCGTCCTCGCCGCCGCCACGCACGCCAGGTCCGCCGCACTGCTGGCCTCCGTGTGCTGCCCGCCGGACCCGGCGGACCTCGGCGACGACTGGCGGCGCATGTGGCTCGAACGGCTCGAATCCGTCGAACCGCTGATCCATACCTGGCTCGCACACCAGACCCGCGACGACTACTGGAAGCAGAGCGGCATCCGCGAGCACCTCGCGGCGATCACGGCCCCCGTGCTGGCGGTGGGCGGCTGGCACGACCCGCACCGCGACACGGTCCTGCGGCTCATCGGGCAGCTCGATCCCGCCCTGGTACGCGGAATCATCGGGCCCTGGTCGCACCAGTACCCCGACCGCGGGCGGCCGCCCGGGCCCTGGATCGGCTTCCTCCAGGAGACCCTGCGCTGGTGGGACCAGCATCTGCGCGGCCAGGACACCGGGGTGATGAACGAACCCCTGCTGCGGTCCTGGATGAGCGGCTCGTACCCGCCCGCGACGGCCTATCCGACCCTGCCGGGCCGCTGGGTCGGCGACGCCGCCTGGCCGTCGCCCGACGTCACGCCGGTGGAGTACACCCTGCGGGGCGCCCCGCAGACCGTCCGCTCCCCGCAGCAGACCGGAGTGGACGCGGGCGCCTTCCGCCCGCTGGGCCACGACGCCGACCTGCCGCCCGACCAGCGCGGCGAGGACGCCAGGTCCCTCGCGTTCGAATTCCCGGTGGAGGGCTCCCCCATCGAGATCCTGGGCGGGCCCCAGGTGCGGCTCCGCATCCGGATGGACGTACCGCACGGCCAGGTCATCGCACGGCTGTGCGATGTGGCACCGGACGGCTCATCAACCCTCGTCACCCGCGGCGCCCTCGACCTGTCGGCACGCAACGGCCCCGACCGCTGCGACGGCTGGCCCGTGGGCGAGTACGAGGACGTGGAGTTCGGCCTGCTCGGCATCGGGCACACGTTCCCGCCCGGCCACCGGATCAGGCTCGCGCTCTCCTCCGCGTACTGGCCCTGGATCTGGCCGCGGGCCGGGTCGTCCGGCTTCGTCCTCGACCCGGCCGGCAGCCGGGTCGAACTCCCGGTGCGCGCCCATACCGAGGACCCGGCGATCTCGTTCGGGGAGCCCGAGCAGTCGGAGCCGCTCGGCGTCGTCCACCCGGCCACGCTGGACGAGCGGCGCCCGGAGCGCCTGGTGCTCCGCGATGTCGCCACGGGCGAGTGGCGGACGCGGACCGATCCGCGCCCCGGCGGCACCCGCCTGTATCCGGACGGGCTCGAACACACCGAGGACGCGGCGGAGACGTACACGATCCAGGAGGACGACCCGCTGTCCGCCCGCGCCCACACCCGCTGGTCGGTCCGGCTGCACCGGCCGGAACTGCTCTGGGACGTGACGGTCGAGACCCGCTCCGGGATCGGCGCGGACGCGGAGGGCTTCTTCACCTCCGACGAGGTGGTGTGCCGGGACGGCGACGAGATCGTCTTCCACCGGACCTGGGAGAAGCGGATCCCGCGCGCGGCGGGCTGAGCCGCGCCTTCCCCGTTCGCGTACGGCGCCTTCCGCGCGGGAGTACGGCGGCACTTTCCGGGCATTACGCATAGTCGACGCCCCTGCCGCGGGGCGGCGACGCCGACGTAACGTGTCCCCCAAGCGAACCGGAAAGCGAGGCAGCAACAGATGCCCGAGCAGAGCAGCCCGCTCGATCTGGCCGAGGGAGACCCCTTCGGCCCGCACAACCTTCCGTACGGTGTGTTCTCCACCCCCGGCCACCCGGACGACCGCAGGGTCGGTGTCCGCATCGGCGGGCATGTGCTGGACGCCGGAGCCGCGGCGCACGCGCTCGGCTCGCCGTACGCCCAACTGCTCGCCCAGCCGAGCCTGACCCCGCTGCTCGCGGCCGGCCGTACCGCCTGGCGCGATGTGCGCCGCGCGCTGACCGCCTGGGTGACGGTCCCGGCCCACCGCGCGGACATCGAACCGCTGCTGCACCCGGTCGACTCGGTGACGCTCCACCTGCCCTACGAGGTGGCGGACTACGTCGACTTCTACGCGAGCGAGCACCACGCCACCAACGTGGGGAGGATCTTCCGGCCCGACGGCGTGGCGCTCACCCCCAACTGGAAGCACCTCCCCATCGGTTACCACGGGCGCTCCGGCACCGTCGTCGTCTCCGGCACGGATGTGGTGCGACCCTCGGGGCAGCGCAAGGCGCCCGCCGAAGCGGCCCCGGTCTTCGGCCCGTCGGTCAGGCTGGACATCGAGGCCGAGGTCGGCTTCGTCGTCGGCGTCCCCTCGCAGCAGGGCACCCCGGTCGCGCTCGGCGACTTCCGCGAGCACGTCTTCGGGCTGAGCCTGCTCAACGACTGGTCGGCGCGGGACATCCAGGCCTGGGAGTACGTGCCGCTCGGCCCGTTCCTCGGCAAGTCCTTCGCCACCTCCGTATCGGCCTGGGTGACACCGCTGGAGGCCCTGGACGCCGCCCGTACGCAGCCGCCCGCCCGGGACTTCCCGCTGCTCCCCTATCTGGACGACGCGGACGATGAGGAGCCCGGCGGCTTCGACATCCGGATCTCCGTCGCGATCAACGGGCAGACCGTGTCCGAGCCGCCGTTCTCCACCATGTACTGGACGGCCGCGCAGCAGATGGCGCAGATGACGGTGAACGGCGCGTCGCTGCGGACCGGGGATCTGTACGGTTCCGGCACGGTCAGCGGCGCGGAGCCCGGCCAGCGGGGCTCCCTGCTGGAACTCACCTGGAACGGCCGCGACGCGCTGGACCTGGCCGAGGGCAAGCGGACGTTCCTGGAGGACGGCGACACGGTGACCCTGACCGCATGGGCCCCCGGTCCGCACGGCACCCGTGTCGGGCTCGGCGAGGTGACCGGCCGGATCGTGCCCGCGCTCTGACCCCTAGCCCCGGGGCCGGCCGGTCCGCCGGCCCCGGGGGGCATGGTCGCTCTGGTCAACGGGCGCGATTGGCTCACACGTTTGGGCGGCATGATCCGGTTCTGGGCGGATACCCTGGACGGGCCCGCGAGACTCCGTCCCATGGGAGCACTGATGAGCATCGAACCCAAGGCCACCGAGCCGAGGTGGGCGGTCCCGCCCGTGGGCGGCTGGACCGCCGATGACCTGGACACGCTTCCGAATCTGCCTCCGCATACGGAGCTGATCGACGGGAGCCTTGTTTTCATGAGTCCGCAGACC
>DATCWZ010000534.1:0-2304 GCA_036566065.1 Streptomyces sp.
CGCAGGCCCTGCGAACCCTGCGGACGCTGAGCGGGGGCACTGCCCGTCGCCCGCCTGGTCTGCTGCTCCGTGTACGGCCCGTCCAGCCGGCCCGTCGGCCGGTCGAGCTCCTGCTCGGTACGCTGCGCCGGCGGCCTGCGCTCGTGCAGCCCCTGGGCCTCCCGGGCCGCGATCTCCTTGAGCCGCATCGACAACTGCAGCGTGCTCGGCCGCTCCTCCGGGTCCTTCGCCAGACAGGCGCGTACCAGCGGGGCGAGCGCGTCGTGCACGTCGTACAACTGCGGCTCCTCGTGTACGACGCGGTAGAGCATCACCTCGGAACTGCCGTGCCCGAAGGGCGAGTCGGCCATGGCCGCGTACGCCAGGGTCGCGCCCAGCGAGAAGACGTCCGTCGCCGGTGTCACCGCCGCGCCCCGCACCTGCTCGGGGGCCAGGAACCCGGGCGATCCGACCGCCGTACCGACATGCGTGAGCGTGCTCGCGCCCGTCGCCCAGGCGATGCCGAAGTCGATGATCCGGGGGCCCTTGGGGGAGAGGAGGATGTTCGACGGCTTCAGATCACGGTGGACGACCCCCGCCTCGTGCACCGCCACGAGCCCCTCGGACAGGGCCGCCCCGATCGAGGCCACATCGGCGGCGGCGAGCGGCCCCTCCTCCATGACCTTGTCGTGCAGCGAGGGCCCCGGCACGTACTGCGTCGCGAACCACGGGCGGTCCGCCTCCAGGTCCGCGGCCACCAGGCGCGCCGTGCAGCCGCCCCGGATCCGCCGGGCGGCGGACACCTCGCGCGCGAAACGCGAACGGAACTCCTGGTCCTCGGCCAGGTCGGGGCGGATCACCTTGAGGGCGACCCGCTGGCCCCTCCGGTCGGACCCCAGATAGACGACGCCCATACCGCCCGCGCCGAGCCTCCGGTGCAGCCTGAACGATCCGACGACACGCGGGTCCTCGCGCCGGAGCCGCATCATCGCCATCGTTTACCCATCCCCGCTGCCTGGTCCGCCTGACGACGCACAGCTTACGTACCCGTGGCGCGGCGTGCTCAGAGGCCGCGCCCTCGCCGTCGCATCGATTGTCGGTCCCGGACGGGAAAAGTGAAGTGCGTTCAGGGCACTGCGGCTCCACGATTCTGTGCCGTACGAGATGTCAAGGATCGGTCGCATAAGGGGGATTGGATCCGTTCGAGGCGATCGCCCATCTCGGGGATGACCCCAGGACATGGCGCCGCGTCTCCACCCAGGGGAGTACGCCGGGGGCGGGCGGCTCATCCTCGGGGAGGCCCGTGATTCGGTACGCGGGCATGACGCCCGGTGCCCCTCCTGTCCCTAGTGTTGAGGCCAAGCGGTGGGCGCAGCACTCGTCCCCCGAGGCCACGCGCCCGCCGCCCCGGAAACAGGTCAGGAGAGGAACCATGTCGGACACGGCGGTGCGGACCATGATCCGTACGCAGGGACGCAGGGCGTTCGCCTCGTTCGGTGCCCGTCCGACCGGCAGGCGCCACCCGCTGGTGGCGACCGCGATGGTTCTTCCCCTGGCGGCCCTGCTCGTGGTCGTCTTCGGCGGCTGGGACGCGGTGGTCACACAGGCGTCGTCCGTGGGCGTGATGCTGGGGCGCTGAGCGGCGCCCCGGGTCCGGAGAGCGGTCCGGACCGGGGACATCCGGCCAACAACCCCGTGGGGACGGGGGTGCGGCGGGCGGCAGCGTTTGCCCGGCCGGCTGGGGAGCCGGCCGGGCATCGCGCTGCCCGGATCTTGGCCAATATCTGACCATGCGTAAGATAATTTTGACTTTCGGTGCGATCCTCGGCGTCGTCCTCGCGTGGAAGCTGCTCCCCGGCATCTCGCTGTGATGTGCGGGATTGTCTTCTCAATCATCGACGAAGTGATTAATGCCTGGCCGGACAATATCCGGCAGGCGTCGTTCGTGGGGGTGCTGTTCCAGGCCTGCGTAGGCATCGTCCAGGACACGCTCATCTGGCTGCTCATCTCCTGGGTGGGTCTCGGCCTCGATGTCGACGGCATAGGGACGGCAGTTCTCGGCGGCGTCATTACTCGCCTGGTGGTCCTGGTGCTGCTGGTCTTCGCGCCCGCAGCCGGTGGCCAGGCGGAAGAGGCGGAGGAGGGGTCCGGCAGCACGGCCTGAGGCGGCGCCGTGCGCGTACGCTCGTCGGCGGGACCGGTGCCACGGCCGGCCGGGACACCGCGGGGGACGCGTTCATGAATACCGCCGGCACCGCTGCTTTCATAGAGGCGCTGGGCGATCTCGCGCACGCCGGGGTGCCGCATCAGCGTCCCGGCGCCTGC
>DATCWZ010000565.1:0-2895 GCA_036566065.1 Streptomyces sp.
CCCCGCCAGCCCGCCACGGGCAGGGCGAACTTGGCGACCAGCCGGTCGGTGAACGACGCCTGGTGCAGCCGGGCGAGCCGGACCGGCACCGCGCCGCGCCGCACCTCGACCCTGGCCCCCGGGGGCAGCTCGATCGTCCTGCGCCCGTCACACCACAGCACCCCGTGCGGGGTGTGCGGCTGCACCTCGACGGCGAGCACCGAGCTGGGCGAGGTCACCAGCGGCTTGGCGAACAGCGCGTGGGCGCTGATCGGCACCATGAGCAGGGCTTCCACCTCGGGCCAGACGACGGGTCCGCCGGCCGAGAAGGCGTAGGCGGTCGAGCCGGTGGGGGTGGCGCAGACGATCCCGTCGCAGCCGAATCCGGTGACCGGGCGGCCGTCGATCTCCAGGACGACCTCCAGCATCCGGTCGGGCGACATCTTCTGCACGGCCGCTTCGTTGAGCGCCCAGCCGGTGTAGACGACGGTGCCGTCGCTGTGCACGACGACATCGAGTGTCATGCGTTCCTCGACCTGGTACTCGCGGGTGACGACCCGCTCGACGACCTGGTCGAGGTCGTCGCGTTCGGCCTCGGCCAGGAAGCCGACCCGGCCGAGGTTGACGCCGAGCATCGGCACCCCGGAGGCGCGGGAGATCTCGGCGCCGCGCAGCAGGGTCCCGTCGCCGCCGAGGACGACGAGCAGTTCGCAGCCGACCACGGCGGCGGGCGTGGCGTCACTGACCGTGACCACGGACGGCGGCAGCGGCAGATCGGCGGCCTCCACCGCCAGGACGCGTACGCCCAGGCCGTGCTTGAGCAGGCCCTGCACGACGAGCTCGGCGCTGCGGATCGCGGCTGGACGGCCGGTGTGCGCGAGCAGGAAGACCCTGCGTTCCGCGTCGTCCGCGCCGTTCATGTCGCCCGCTCTGAACGCACTGGCCGTCTTGCGCGTGTAGTCCGTCTTGTCGGATTGTGTCGTATGCGTCGTCAACGAGGCCCCTCCGCCACTGCACGATCGACATCCGCGGGATCCAGTTCGGGTGCTCCGGCCCGCAGCCACAGAAAGTATTCGACATTTCCCGACGGGCCGGGCAGCGGGCTCGCCGTAACACCCCGTACTCCCAGGCCGAGCAGACCGGCACGGCGCGCCACTTCCCGTACCGCCTCGGCCCGCAGCTCGGGGCTGCGTACCACTCCGCCGCTGCCGAGGCGCTCCCTGCCCACCTCGAACTGCGGCTTGACCATCAGGACCAGGTCCGCGTCGGGCGCGGCGCAGCGCTTCAGCGCGGGCATCACGAGATGGAGCGGAATGAAGGACAGATCTCCGACCACCAGGTCCACCGCCTCCGAGTCGATCTGCTCCAGTGTCAGTTCCCGCACGTTGGTACGGTCCTTGACGGTCACGCGTTCATCGGAGCGCAGCGACCAGGCGAGCTGCCCGTAGCCGACGTCGACGGCGACGACCTGTGCGGCCCCGGCGCGGAGCAGTACGTCGGTGAAGCCGCCGGTCGATGCCCCGGCGTCCAGCGCCCGCCGTCCCTCGACCTTCAGTCCGAGGGGTATGAAGGCGGCCAGGGCCCCGGCGAGTTTGTGCCCGCCGCGCGAGACGTACTCCGGGTCGGTGTCGTCCTTGGTGACGACGACCGCCGCGCTGGTCTCGACCTGGGTGGCGGCTTTGGTCGCGGTGTTGCCGCCGACGGTCACCCGCCCCTGCGCGATCAGCCGGCTCGCGTGCTCGCGAGAGCGGGCGAGCTTCCTGCGTACCAGCTCGGCGTCGAGGCGGCGGCGTGCCACTCCTGCCACGTTCGGTTCAGCTCCTGTTGTCGTACGGGGATGCGGGTGCGGGCCGGGCGTCCAGCGCGGTCAGCGCGGAGCGCAGCTCACGGTGTACATCCTCGTACACCTCGATGTGCCCCTCCGCCGGGAGACCGTCGGCGTCGGCGAGGCGCTCCAGCCGCGCGTCCACCCCGGCGTCCCCGGTGGAGGTGCGCGCGACGCCCAGGGGTACGGGGGCCTGCGGCCCGGGCGTCGCTCCGGGGTCCGTCACCGGTTCCGGCATCCTGTCGCTCATGGCGAAACGCTACCGCGAAGCGCTGGGGTACCGTCGATCATGATGGCGACCATGGCGGAGTGCCGCAGCGCACTCGACACACTTTCCGGCAATCTCGCGGGGGCCGACGGCGATGTACGCAGCGCCGCCGCCCTCGACCGCTCGCTGAGCTGCCACATCAAGGATCTGGACGTGACGTTCAGCGGACGGCTGTCGAACGGCCGGATCCAGGTGCTCGACACGGCCGAGGGACCGCCCCGCGAGAGGGCGCAGATCCGGCTCGCGATGTCCGGGGACGACCTGGTGGACCTGGTGAACGGCCGGCTGAACTTCGCCAGGGCGTGGGGGTCGGGCCGGGTCCGGCTGGAGGCGGGCGTGCGCGACCTGCTGAAGCTCAGGTCGCTGCTCTAGGGTCTTTCGCCCGGCATGATCCTAACGAGAGGCCCTGGCCCTGCGGGCGGCCGGGACCACCAGCGGCGTACCGGTCTCGGGGTCGTCGATGATCTGGCACGGCATCTGGAAGACCCGTTCGACGAGTTCCGCGGTGACGATGTCGCCGGGCGGCCCGGCGGCGATGATCTCGCCTCCGCGCATGGCGATGAGGTGGGTGGCGTACCGGGCGGCGTGATTGAGGTCGTGCAGGACGGCGACCAGGGTGCGGCCCTGCGTCTCGTGGAGCTCCGCGCACAGGTCGAGTACCTCGATCTGATGGTGGATGTCCAGGTACGTCGTCGGCTCGTCGAGCAGGAGCAGCGGGGTCTGCTGGGCGAGGGCCATGGCGATCCAGACCCGCTGGCGCTGGCCGCCGGACAGTTCGTCCACATAGCGGTCGGCGAGGTCACTGATCCGGGTCGACTCCATG
>DATCWZ010000814.1:0-2355 GCA_036566065.1 Streptomyces sp.
GGCGGGTCGAGTGGAGGTACGCGGCCGCGCCCAGCCCGTCCGCGACGGCGTGGCCGAGGCCGGTCGCCGTCTCCGCGTATCCCAGGACGACCGAGCGCCGGGCATCGGCCTCGCCCAGGAGGTCCCGCACCCGCCTGCCCAGGTCGAGCCCGGCCCCGTACACCACACTGGGCCGCTGCGGCACATGCTTGCCCAGCACATTGGACACCAGCAGGTGGGCCCGCTTCGGGTTGCGGCGCAGGGCCAGCCCCAGCAGCTCCCGGAGCTCCCCGTCGCCGGCGAGCCCGACTCCCAGCCGCTCGGCGACCCAGTCACCCGACCACACCACGTGCACTGCCTCTTTCCTCGATGTTTCCCGATACCGACCGACGTACGGCCGGCCTATGGACGGCCCGCTCCGGGGCGGCCCGCTCGCTCAGTGCGCCAGGCCCGCGGCCAGCAGCTCCACGAAGCCGACGTCGTGCTTGGCCACACCGAAGACCTCCGCTCGCCGCAGGGTCCGCTCGGCCCACGCGCGATGCGGCTTCACTTCATTCATTTTGTTCGTGTACGAGGACCTCAGCACCCCGCCGCCGTCCCGGTCGGGCCGCAGAATGTCCTGCGCGTCGCTGAACTCCTCGTGGCTGACCACGGAAAGCGCGTGCACGGGCAGCACATGGGACGGGTGGATGCAGGTCTTGCCGGTCAGTCCGTTGGCGCGGTCGAGCTCGATCTCGCGCAGCAGTCCGTCCAGGTCGTGCTCGATGAGCGCGGTGCGCAGTTCCTCGGCCCGCCCCATGAAGGGACTGCTGCGCAGTTGAGGCTTGAACATCCGCTCCTGGAGGCGGAAGTACTCCCACACCGGTCCCGTGATGGTGAAGCCGGTGCCGTCGGACCTGCCCAGGACGTTGACGACGTCGCCTATGACGGCGGCGACGATCTGGACGTCGTACGCCGTCATGTCGGGCGAGCGGCGCAGACCGTACGCGGAGCAGAAATCGGTCACGCCGAGCCGCAGCGCCAGGATCCGCTCGCGGTATTTGTCGACAATTCGAGCAATGCCCTGAAGTGTTTCGCCCCGGGATTCCAGATGCAGCAGCTCCGGGGATTCGAGTACCGGCATGGCAAAGAGGCGGTGGCCGCTCGCCGACTCGGCGGCGGTGAGCGCCTCCAGAAACAGGTTGCCCCGCTCCTCGGTGAATTTGGGAAGTACAAATCCGGACAGAAGTCGGACCGAGGTGCCGAGCCGGCTCACCAGGTCGGGAATCTGCTCCGGTGTGCGGACCCGGATGAACAGCAGGGGCAGATCGGCCGCCGCCCGTGCTTCCAGGTCGGCGAACTGCCTGACCAGGTTCTCTTCGGCGCCGACCACCTCGGCGTCGTTGATCGAGTCCTCCAGGCACAGCACCATGGAGACGACGCCGCTCGCGGCCTGTTTGATCACGTCGTCGGCGAGCTGCGGCCGGGTGGCCGGGCTGTAAAGGGTCGCGCCCAGGGCGACCGAGAGGATGCGGGCGGAGGAGCTCGCGCTGAATTCGCACGGCTGCTGGAAAAACAAGCTCTCCCGAGCGGAGAGCGAGATTTGCCCGAAATGACGCATAAAAAACCCCCGTACTGCCTGACCGGCTGGATAACGTATGGCCGGTAATAGTATGTACCGACGGGTGTCGGCAGTTTCCCACGAGCATGAACTCCGGATGACGGAGTACTTTTCACGCTGCTACGGCGTGACGCGGCGCCGCCTCCGGCGGGCGGACGCCGGGCGACCGGCCGGCACCCCCACGTTGTCCCGGTGGGCCACGAGCAGGCAGGATTACGGCATGACGCATGCGATGCTGAAGGGCTCGAACGTCCCGCTCGACGCGATGGCCGTACGGGCCGTGCTGCGCTGGACCCCGGGGACCGGGGTGCCGGATGTGGATGCCTCCGCCCTGCTGCTCGGCGCGTCCGGCCGTGTGCGCTCCGACGAGGACTTCGTCTTCTACAACCAGCCCCGGCATCCCTCCGGCCTGGTGCGGCGGCTGCCCAAGCGCAGCTCGCCCGAGGGCCTCACCGACACCATCGAGGCGGATCTCGCCGCGCTCGACCCGTCCGTTGACCAGGTGGTCATCGCCGCCTCGTCCGACGGGGCGGCCTTCGAACAGGTCCGTGACCTGCGGATATCGCTGTACGATGCCGCGTCGGCGGAGAGTGAACCGCTGGCCGTCTTCGATGTCAGGGCCGAGACGGGCGAGGAGACCGCGATCATCTGCGGCGAGCTCTACCGGCGCGGGGACGGCTGGAAGTTCCGCGCGGTCGCCCAGGGCTATCCGACGGGGCTCGTCGGGCTGGCCACGGCGTTCGGGATCTCGGTCGACGAGGCCGAGGCCGCCGCCG
>DATCWZ010000584.1:0-2101 GCA_036566065.1 Streptomyces sp.
AGAAGGCGGTCAAGAGCACGGTCCCACTCGTCGAAGAAGCCGGCCGGCCACTCCGACAACATCCCGTCCTGCCCGATGGTCGGCGTGCTGATCGCGATACGTCCCTCGTCGTCTCGCGAGAAGTAGTGGACGGTGGCCTGCCCGGAGTCCAACAGGCCCTCCTTGACGGCAAGCCGTATTCCGTTCAACACGTGATCGCTGTGGCTTTCGATGACAACCTGCACTCCGGTCGACACAGCCAGGCAGGCCAGCCGGGCGAGCATGGACTGGCCGCGGGGATGGAGATGCGCCTCGGGGTTTTCCAGGAGAAGCAGGGTTCCCGGTTGGGCGGCCACGCAGGCCACCACGACGGGCAGGGCGTAGGTGAGGCCGAACCCCACGTTCGTGGGCCGGTAGCGGAAGTTTGACGACCGGATTCCCGCTCGTCCGAAGAAGCCGTAACTCAGCCGCACCAGGTCGGTCCCGGGCACCTCCTCGGCCTGCACGTTGACGCCGGGGCAGATGTCCCGAAGCCATGCCTCCGCCTGGTCCAGCAGGCTGGCGGATACGGCTCGCTGGTGCGGCGACGGCACGATCCGATCTATTCCCAGGTACTGGAAGCCCGGCGCGAACAGGTTCAGCGACGAGGCGTCCGGTACCGGTGGGAGCAACGGCAGCAGTTCGGCCTCGCGATCCCGGTCCCGTACGTACTCCACGCGCCAGGTGCTGGCCTGCCCCTGCGCGGTGAGGGCGAGCGTGATCAGCGGGTTGTCGGCGTCGTCGGTCTCGAAGTCCTCGTGTAGCACGTCCTGACCGACGCCGAGTTCGACGAGGTCACCGTCGAGCAGGAGGCCGCCATCGCCGAGTGTTCCAGCGTCGTGGGACTGGCGGAGTAGGGCCAGCGCTTGCAGGATGCTGCTCTTGCCCGCCGCGTTGACCCCGGTGAGCAGAGTGAGCGGCGCCAACGGCAGCTCGCACCTTCGGAATGCCTTGAAGTTGCGCAGAGCGAGTGCCTGAATCATTCAATACCTTGTTGAAGAGGTCGCGTATGGCCTGGAACCGGCGTTGGACCATTTCCGGATCACCCGTGGGCACTCCGTGAGCGCTCGGGTTGGCGCCAGCCTATCCGACCGGTGGTACGGCGCCCAGTGGCAACGGAGAACGCCGCCGCATCCCGGCTTGCCTGAGCGGTACAGCGGCATGCCAGGTGCACACTGAACAGTGCGGGCCGGTCGCGGAACCGGCAGAAATCAGGTACTTCACCGTGATCACCCGCATACCCGAGACGCATTGAGGGGGCGATCACCATCGCCGGGCCGCTGTATCTGCTCGCGAGCAAGGTGCTGGCGCTGGGTCCGCTCCGGGCTGACCTGGCTGAGACGTACTGGCGATGGGAGAACGACCCGATCGTCATGATCGGGTACGGCAGGCAGGTACCGGAGTCCCTCGAAGCTCGCCGGGCCGGGTTGGAGCAGCAGTTGCACGGCGACCAGGCGCACTTCACCGTCTACTACCTGGTCGACTCTGAACCCATGCCGGTCGGACTGACCTCGCTGAGTATCGACCACGCGGGCAGGACAGCGGAGTTCTTCATCTGCCTGGGCGCCGAGGGTCGGGGCCGTGGCTTGGCGGTCGAAGCCACCCGGCTCACTCTGGACTACGGCTTCCACATCACCGGACTCCGCAACATCCACCTCGCCGTTCTGGCCCCCAACGAGGCCGCGATCCGGGCCTACCAGAAAGCCGGATTCCGGCTCATCGGTCGACGCCGTAACTCCGGCATGTGGGCCGGCACCGTCTGCGACGAGGTGCTGATGGACGCCGTCCCCGGGGACCTGACCGGCTCGGCGGTCGGGGATCTCGTCTCTGGGTGACACAGGGCGGCCGAGCCGGCAGGGGCACCGGGGCGTCAGGCTGGGCGGCGGGCGAGGAAGACGAACTCTCGGCCGGGCCGGTCGGGTGCGTCGCGGACCTCGTCCATGACATATCCGCACGCCACCAGGGCGGCCTCGACCTCGGCACGGTCACGGAAACGCAGCGTCGAGTTTGAGGCGAACACCGCACCGTCCGAGGCGAACACGTTCATCGAACGGAACGTCACCAACGGCCCGGTCACGTCGGT
>DATCWZ010000332.1:0-2465 GCA_036566065.1 Streptomyces sp.
CCACGGCAGCACCTCCCACAGGCGCGCGCCCAGCAGGCCGGGGACGTCCGCCCCCAGCAGTTCCGCGCCCGCCGGCGTGACGAAGGTGACCCGCCCGCTCGCGTCCAGGGCGCAGCAGCCGCCCGGCAGGCGGTCGGCGAAGGCGGCCGCGGCCGTCGAACTCGCCGGTCCCAGAGTGGGCATGATCCTCGGCCGCTCGGGTGCCCGCAGGCTGCCGAACCCGACGGTCTCCCGCAGGTCCCGGTCGAGCCGGCCACGCACCTTGTCGATGACGGCCCGTTCGTCGGCGCCCAGCTCGGTACGGCGCGATCCGGGCCACACCAGGACCAGGCAGCCCCAGACCGTGTTTCCCGAGCCCAGCGGGGCGGCCGCCAGGGCGAAGTCGTACGGCAGTACGAGTGTCAGCCGGGGGTACACGCGGGCCGCTTCCTGCATGCCGTCGACCCAGACAAGGCGCTGCTCGCGCACCGCGTCCGCCGCGGGCAGCGGCTCGGTCAGCTCCACCCGGGTCCACGGCATCGCGATCTCGTGCTGGGAGCCCGTCATCACGGCCAACCACAGAGCCGGGGATCCCGGCGGCAGTACGTACAGCATGCCCCTGGTTGCCCCGCTGGCCCTCGTCACGTGCGCCAGTGCGGCGTCCAGCAACTCGCTGAAATGCGCGGCGTCACCGGCGTCCGCCCGGTCACCGGTTATCCCGAAACCGCCCATACCGGGATCTTAAGGCCCGGTGGTTTCGAGTGACACCCGGTGGTGCGCGGGGAGCGGGAAGCGACGCGTCCCGGCGGTGGGCTCCTGGGGCGGCAGGCCGTAAGTTGGCCGGAAAGTCTTCGGGCAGCCGGACAGCGGACACAGTCGTGATGGGGGCGAGCATGACCATGCTAAAGGGAACAAATGTTCCGGTAGGGGCTGAGGCCGTACGGGTCGAACTGGGCTGGAGCACGTTTCCGGGGGCACCGGATGTGGACGCCTCGGCGCTCCTCCTCGTATCGGGAAAGGTCCGCAGCGACGCGGACTTCGTCTTCTACAACCAGCCGTCGCACAGCTCGGGCGCCGTGCGCCACGAGGGCAAGCGGACCGCCGGCGCGAGCACGACGGACACCCTCGCGGTCGACTTCGCACGCGTCGAGCCGGCGATCGACCGCATCGTCGTCGCGGCGTCCGCCGACGGGGGCACCTTCGGCCAGGTGTCCGATCTGTATGTACGGATCGTGGACGCGGCGAACGGCGGCGAGCTCGCCCGCTTCGACAGCACGGACGCGACCGTGGAGACAGCGTTCATCCTGGGGGAGCTGTATCTGCGCCAGGGCACCTGGAAGTTCCGGGCGGTGGGGCAGGGGTACGGGTCCGGGCTCGAGGGTCTGGCCACGGACTTCGGCATCTCGGTCGACGAACCGCAGCACACGGCGCCCACGCCGCTCGCCCCGCCCGTCGCACCGCCCGCCCCGCCCGCGCCTCGCGTCGCGCCGCCGGCCCCGCAGCCGGTCAGGCTGACCAAGGTCACGCTGACGAAGGAGGCCCCCACCGTCTCGCTGGCCAAGCAGGGCGGCACGGCCGGTGCGCTGCGTGTCAACCTCAACTGGGAAGTGCGCAAACAGTTCAAGGGCTGGGGCGCCAAGCTCGGCAGGGCCGTCGCCATGCACGGCGACCTCGATCTCGATCTCTGCGCCCTGTACGAACTCACCGACGGCAGGAAGGGAGTCGTGCAGGCGCTCGGAAACTCGTTCGGATCGCTCCGGCAGCCGCCCTACATCCACCTCGACGGTGACGACCGCACCGGCGCGCTCGCCACCGGCGAGAACCTCACCGTCAACCTCGACCACAAGGACCGGCTGCGCCGCGTCCTGATCTTCGTAACGATCTACGAAGGCGCCCGGAGCTTCGCGGATCTGCACGCCACCGTCACCCTGCAGCCGCAGAACGGCGCGGCGATCGACTTCTCGCTGGACGAATGCACGGTGCCCTCCACCGTCTGCGCGCTCGCACTGATCACCAGCAACGGCTCGGACCTCGTGGTGCAGCGTGAGGCCCGCTATCTCGTTCCCCAGCGCGGGGTGAGCCCACAGCGCACGATCGACGCCGCCTACGGCTGGGGCATGAACTGGACCCCCGGCCGCAAGTGACACCGCCCGTCGGCCGGTTCACTGGTCCGGTGCGGCCTCGGGACGGGCATACGTACGCCCCTTCCAGGCCGCACCGCGGCCCCGGTGGTGCTGTCGTGCCGAATCCACCGTCATCAGGAGATACAGCGCGGCCGTGAACGGCAGCAGCGGCGCGAGCCAGAGCGACTGCCGGTAGTACCCGAGCATCGGCATGTACGTCCCCGCCATCACCGCCCACGCCGCGCCGCCCGCCCACGCCGCCACCGGATCGCCCGCCAGCAGCCCGGCGGTGAGTGTGAGCGGCGGCGCCAGATAGACGAGGCACAGCCCGAGCACCGTCCCGGCCAGCAGCAATGGGCTGTG
>DATCWZ010000302.1:0-2117 GCA_036566065.1 Streptomyces sp.
GCCGTGCCGGGTCCACCGTGAGCACGACCACGCGGCGCCCGCGCTCGGCCGCACGTAGCGCCAGCGCCGCCGCGGTCGTGGTCTTGCCGACGCCGCCCGAGCCGCAGCAGACCACGATGCGCGTGCCCGGGTCGTCCAGGATCGGGTCGATATCGAGGACCGGCCTGCTGGATACGTTGGTGGACGCGCCGCTGGTCAGACTACTGGTCACGCTGCTCCTTGGGCCCGGATCGTCTCCGCCAGTTCGTACAGCCCGGCCAGGTCGGCGCCGTCGGGGAGCAGCGGCAGGTCGTAGGTGGGGCAGCCGGCCTTGGCGAGCGCCTGCCGTTCCCGCTTCTCCAGCCGGGCCCGGCGGGCATGCCGGGTGACCTCCTTGGTCAGGCTCGCCGCGATCGCCGACGCGTCGGACAGGCCGTCGGCCAGCCCCGCGGCCTTTAATCCGAGGGCCAGTTCGGTGACGTCGAAGCCGCCCTTGAGCGCGGCGGCCAGAGCGGATTTCGGCAGCACGTCAGGGCGGACCATGTTGATGAAGATCCCGCCTAACTGCAGCCGCGCCTTCCGGAGCTCGGCGACACCGTCGAGGGTCTCCTGGACCGGCATCTCTTCCAGCACGGTGACGCAGTGCACGGCCGTCTCGGGGGAGGCGACCACGCCTCGTACCAGGTCGGCGTGGTTCTTGATGGGACCTACCCGGGCCAGCCCGGCCACCTCGGTAGTGACCTTGAGGAACCGGGTGATCCGCCCCGTCGGGGGCGCGTCCACGACGACCGCGTCGTACACCCGTCTGCCCGACCGGTCTCGTCGCCGCACCGCCTCGCTCATCTTGCCGGTCACCAGCACGTCACGCAGCCCGGGGGCGATGGTGGTGGCGAAGTCGACGACGCCGAGCCTGGTGAGGGCCCGTCCGGCCCGGCGCATGCCGTAGAACATCTCCAGGTAGTCGAGCATGGCCTCGGCCGGGTCGATGGCGAGCGCGTGGACATCCCCACCGCCCGGTGCCACGGCGATCTTCCGTTCTTCGTACGGAAGCGGCGGGAGGTCGAAGATCTGGGCGATGCCCTGGCGCCCCTCGACCTCGACGAGCAGCGTTTTACGGCCGCCCGCGGCGAGTGCCAGGGCGAGGGACGCGGCGACCGTCGTCTTCCCGGTGCCGCCCTTGCCGGTCACGACGTGCAGTCGCACGCCGTCCCAGTCCGTATCACGAGCGCTCATCATTCGAAGGCTACCCAACGGTTTTTTGGTGATTCGCGGAGACCGGTGCGTACAGGCCTACTCTTGAGGTGCGTAGCGTCAGAGGAGGCCGGCAGTGGAGTCGGTGATATTCGCACTCATCGTGATTCTGGGCGTGTTCGCAGTTATCGCCCTCAGCCGCGGAGTCCGGATCGTGCAACAGTTCGAGACGGGGATCGTGTTCCGCCTCGGCAGGGTCCAGTCCGGTGTCCGAGGGCCGGGCCTGCAGCTGATCATGCCGTTGGTCGATCGGCTGCAGAAGGTGAACATGCAGATCATCACGATGGGCGTCCCGGCTCAGGAGGGCATCACCCGCGACAACGTCTCGGTCCGGGTCGACGCCGTGGTCTACTTCCGCGTCATCGACCCGATCAAGGCCGTCGTCAACGTGCAGAACTACCTGTTCGCCGTCTCACAGGTGGCGCAGACGTCGCTCCGATCGGTGATCGGCCAGGCCGAGCTCGACCAGTTGCTGGCCGACCGCGACACGCTCAACGCCAAGCTGAAGGCCGTCATCGACGAGCCCACCGAGGAGCCGTGGGGCATCCGCATCGAGCGGGTGGAGGTCAAGGACGTGACGCTGCCCGAGGGTATGAAGCGGTCGATGTCGCGGCAGGCCGAGGCCGAGCGGGAGCGCCGGGCCCGCATCATCACGGCCGACGGAGAGTTCCAGGCGTCCAAGCGCTTGGCCGCCGCGGCGAACGAGATGTCCCGCGACCCGGCGGCGCTCCAGCTTCGCATGTTGCAGACGGTCGTCGAGGTCGCCGCGGAGAAGAACAGCACGTTGATCATGCCGATGCCGGTGGAGCTGCTGCGTTTCTTCGACCGCATGGCGCCCGCCCCGGAGAGGCCGCGAGACCAGGGCGAGGACCGGCAGGTCGAGCCGG
>DATCWZ010000278.1:0-4940 GCA_036566065.1 Streptomyces sp.
TGGCGGGCAACGCGATCGACCCGGCCGATGCCGCGTATCTGCGCGAGCGCCGGGACGGTTTCGCGAAGGCCGCCGCCGCCCTGGTGCCGCGTCTGCCGCCGGGGCCGGTCCATGGCGACGCCCTGCCGCGCAATGTCCATATCGGTCCGGACGGACCGGTGCTGGTCGACCTGGAGACGTTCTCCGCGGATCTGCGCGAACACGACCTCGTGGTGATGGCACTGTCCCGCGACCGGTACGGGCTGCCCGCCGCGGACTACGAGGCGTTCACCGAGACCTACGGCTGGGACGTGACGGAGTGGGAGGGCTGCCCGGTGCTGCGCGGGGCCCGGGAGACGGCGAGCTGCGCCTGGGTCGCCCAGCACGCCCCGGGCAACCCGGCGGCGCTGGCCGAGTTCCGCCGGAGGGTGGCATCCCTGCGGGACGGGGACCCGGAGGTCCGCTGGTACCCCTTCTGACCGGACGCCCGCCGGGTCAGCGTGCCAACGGCGCGGGCTCGCGCAGCGGCCAGCGGGCATCGATCACCGCGTCGGGCGTGCCCTTGCGGCGTAGGAAGTCCTGGAAATCGGCCGCCCAGTCCGCGTACCACCCGATCTGACGCTCATGCAGCTCGGCACCGGTCAGGGCGGCGACCGCGCCATGCCGCCCGGCTATCGCGTACGCCACGCGCACCGCGGCCAGCGCGTCGGCGCCGGCGTCATGGGCGCCGCCGTGCACCACCCCGTACTCCACGCATACCGCCTCCAGCGTGCGCTTGCCCTTGCGGTAGCGGTCGACCGCCCGGTCGATGGTGTACGGGTCGATGACCGGGCCGATGCCCCCGCCGCCCAGCCGGTCACTCAGCGACGCCAGCCCGTGGCGCCGCAACTCGGCCGTCAGCAGCGTCAGGTCGAAGGCCGCGTTGTACGCGACGACAGGGACGCCCGCACGCCAGTACTCCACGAGGACGGAGGCGATCTCGTCGGCCACCTCGCGCACCGGCCTGCCCTCCGCCGTCGCCCGCTCGCTGCTGATGCCGTGGATCGCCGACGCCTGTGCGGGGATCCGGATGCCCGGATCCGCCAGCCAGGCGCGGCTGCGGACCGGCTCGCGGCTCGCGGCGTCCACCTCGACGACCGCGGCGGTGACGATCCGGGCCTCCAGTGGTTCCGTGCCCGTCGTCTCCAGGTCGAAGCCGACCAGACGCTCCCGGTGCCAGCTCATCCCGTACCTCCCTTTTGTGGTGCTCTCCCCCAAGTGATGACCACCTTCCCACGCGCCTCTGACAATGCCGGGGGCCGAGAGGCCGTCAGGAGACGGGCCGTGAGTCCGTCCAGACGGACTCGAACTCCTCGCGGTACGTCTCGAAGAGGCCGTGGTCGCTCTCGTGCCCCGCCCTGACCACCGCGCGGCCGCCGCCGCGCAGCACCAGGACGGGTGCCTCCATCCCGCGTGCGCGCCGCAGATAGGGCTGGACGACCCCCACCGCGTCCGGGCCGTCGCCGTCCACCAGATAGGCCGTGAAACGCGGGGTCTCGTCGAACACATGGATCTCGAAGGCACCCGGGTCGCGCAGCTTGGAGCGCACCCGCCGCATATGGAGGATGTTCATCTCCACCGAACGGCTCAGCTCGCCCTTCTTGAGGCCCAGTTCCCGCTCCCGGCGCTTGACGGCGCTGCTCGCCGGGTTGATGAAGAGCAGCCGGACCCGGCAGCCCGACTCGGCGAGGCGCACCAGGCGGCGCCCGGAATAGCTCTGTACGAGCATATTGAGCCCGATTCCGATGGCGTCCAGCCGACGGGCGTTGCCGAACAGGTCCTCGGCGGGAAGCTGGCGCTGCAGCCGCACCCGGTCGGGGTGGATGGAGACCACATCGGCGTACCGATCGCCGACCAGCTCCTCCACGGCGTCCACGGGCAGCCGGTCGGCGGACGGGACCGCGGCCCCGGTGCCGAGGATGTCCAGCAGCCGCGCCGATGCCCGCTCGGCCTGGGCCAGTACCGCCTCGTTCAGGGCGCGGTTACGGGAGACGACATTGCGTGCCACCTCCAGCTCGTCCAGGGCGAGCTCCACATCGCGTCGGTCGTCGAAATATGGCGCGAAGCAGGGCCAGTGCTGGACCATCAGCTCCCGGAGCTGCGGCAGGGTGAGGAAGCTGAGGACGTTGTCGTCGGCAGGGTCGAGCAGATAGCCCTTGCGGCGGGACACCTCGCGGACGGCGACCGCGCGCTGCACCCATTCCTGTCCGGCGGGACCGGCCGCCGCCACCACCCAGTCGTCGCCGTGCACCGGCTCGTAGATGGGCCGGATCACGGCGGAGACCACGGCGCGCAGCCGCTGCTCCACGAGATTCAGCCAGATGTACGCCCGCCCGGCGCGCTGGGCGCGTGTGCGCACCTCGTTCCAGGCGTCCGCTCCCCAGTCCAGCTCGGCGCCGATCTCCATGGGCTGTGCGAGGGAGACCGCCCCCGGCGGGACATCGGTCGATTCCCCCTCGTGACCTGCGTCACCTGGGGGAAGCTCGAAGCCTCCCGAGCTCACCCGCGTACCGCCTTCCACTCCCCCACCAACGATCAAGGAAGGGTACTCCGGGAGCGCGAGCCGGTGCAGCAGGATGCGCAGGCTCCTTACTCAACTCCCGCATGCGGCGGGCTTGTTCCAAGCGGCAGGTTGGCACCAAGTGAGCTGATTCATAGTGATAAGCAACACCAGGCGATATGCCGTATGCCGCATACCGGACGAGTGGCCAGCGGGTGTCCGGATTCCCGTTCGGGGTGTCACCGGACAACGGACACGGCGACCCTGACCCGCCCGCACCGGCCGGCATCCTAGGTGTGGGCACCTCTTTCGGGGAGTATCGGGGCCGATCGGCTGGAGAACCCCGCAGCACCCGGATCAGAAGTGGAAGAGTCCTCCCTATGCAGGTGTGGCCGGGACAGGCGTACCCGCTCGGTGCCACGTACGACGGCGCCGGGACCAACTTCGCGGTCTTCTCGGAGGCCGCCCACCGGATCGAGTTGTGCCTCCTGCACGACGACGGTTCAGAAACGGCGGTGGAACTCCGCGAGACCGACGCCTTCGTGCGGCATGCCTATCTGCCCGGGGTGATGCCCGGGCAGCGGTACGGCTTCCGGGTGCACGGCCCCTACGAGCCGCAGCACGGCCGGCGCTGCAATTCGGCGAAGCTGCTGCTCGACCCGTACGCACGCGCGATCTCCGGACAGATCCGGTGGGGTGAGGCGGTGTACGGCTACCCGTTCGGCCGGCCGGACGCGCGCAACGACCTGGACTCGGCTCCGCACACCATGAGCTCGGTCGTGGTCAATCCGTACTTCGACTGGGGCGATGACCGCCGTCCCCGTACGGACTATCACCGCACGGTGATCTACGAGGCCCATGTGAAGGGCCTGACGATGCTCCACCCGGGGCTGCCCGATGAGCTGCGCGGCACGTACGCCGGTCTGGCGCACCCGGAGATCATCGCCCACCTCACGGAGCTGGGCGTCACCGCGATCGAGCTGATGCCCGTGCACCAGTTCGTCCAGGACCACCGTCTCGCCGACGCCGGGCTGGCCAACTACTGGGGCTACAACACCATCGGTTTCTTCGCCCCGCACAATACGTATGCCTCCTGGGGCGACCGCGGCGAACAGGTGCTGGAGTTCAAGCAGGCGGTGCGGGCGCTGCACCAGGCGGGAATCGAGGTGATCCTCGACGTGGTCTACAACCACACGGCCGAGGGCAGCCATCTGGGTCCGACGCTCTCCTTCCGGGGACTCGACAACGCGTCGTACTACCGGCTGGCGGACGACCAGCGGTACTACATGGACACCACGGGCACCGGGAACTCCCTGCTGATGCGCTCGCCGCATGTCCTGCAGCTCATCATGGACTCGTTGCGGTACTGGGTGACCGAGATGCATGTGGACGGGTTCCGCTTCGACCTGGCGGCGACGCTCGCACGCCAGTTCCATGAGGTGGACCGGCTGTCGTCGTTCTTCGATCTCGTGCAGCAGGACCCGGTGGTCAGCCAGGTGAAGCTGATCGCCGAGCCGTGGGACGTGGGCGAGGGCGGCTACCAGGTGGGGAACTTCCCGCCGCTGTGGACCGAGTGGAACGGCAAGTACCGGGACACGGTGCGTGATCTGTGGCGGGGCGAGCCGCGCACGCTCGCGGAGTTCGCGGGGCGACTGACCGGTTCGTCGGATTTGTATCAGGACGACGGGCGCAGGCCGCTGGCCTCGATCAACTTCACCACCTGCCATGACGGCTTCACGCTGCACGACCTGGTCTCGTACAACGACAAGCGCAACGACGCCAACGGTGAGGGCAACCGGGACGGCGAGAGCCACAACCGGTCCTGGAACTGCGGGGCGGAGGGCGAGACGGACAACAAGGAGGTGCTGGAGCTGCGCAACCGCCAGATGCGCAACTTCATCGCCACGCTGATGCTGTCCCAGGGTGTGCCGATGCTGAGCCACGGCGACGAGTTCGCCCGTACGCAGCGGGGCAACAACAACGCGTACTGCCAGGACAACGAGCTGTCCTGGGTGCACTGGCCCGAGCCGGGCGGCGATGCCGGGCTGCTGGAGTTCACCCGGACGATGGTGTGGCTCAGGCGCGACCATCCGGTCTTCCGGCGCAGGCGCTTCTTCCACGGCCGCCCGGTGGAGGGCACCCACGACGAGCTGTCCGACATCGCCTGGTTCACTCCCAGGGGCGCGGAGATGACCCAGCGGGACTGGCAGGCCGCGCACGCCATGGCGATGACGGTCTTTCTGAACGGCCACGCCATCTCGGAACCGGGGCCGCGCGGCGAGCGCATCTCGGACGACTCCTTCCTGCTGATGTTCAACGCCGGGGCCGACGCGCTGGAATTCGCCGTTCCGGTGAACCACGGGCGGCAGTGGCAGATCATCGTGGACACGGCCCGCCCGGACGGCGTGCCGCCGGGCACGGG
>DATCWZ010000270.1:0-4289 GCA_036566065.1 Streptomyces sp.
CGGCATTTCCGTCACTATGGCGCCCGAAACGCCCTACGCGACGCAAGGGACCGCGCATGAGACTGACCGACATATCGCTTGACTGGCTGCTTCCGGGCGCCGTGCTGCTCGTGGGGGTCATGGCGGCGGTGACGGTGGTCGCACGCGGCAAGCGTGCCGCCGGGAAGACATCGGCCGATGACAGTTGGGAGCGCAGCGAGGACCGCCGCAGACGCAAGGAGGCGCTCTACGCCACCGCCTCGTACGTCCTGCTGTTCTGCTGCGCGGCGGTCGCCGCCGCGCTCTCGTTCCACGGACTGGTGGGCTTCGGCCGGGAGAACCTCAGTCTCACCGGGGGCTGGGAGTACCTGGTCCCGTTCGGGCTGGACGGGGCCGCCATGTTCTGTTCGGTGCTGGCGGTCCGGGAGGCCAGCCACGGTGACGCGGCGCTGGGCTCGCGGCTGCTGGTGTGGACGTTCGCGGGTGCCGCCGCCTGGTTCAACTGGGTGCACGCGCCGCGCGGGCTTGACCACGCGGGCGCCCCGCACTTCTTCGCGGGGATGTCCCTCTCGGCAGCGGTGCTGTTCGACCGCGCGCTGAAGCAGACCCGCAGGGCAGCCCTGCGCGAACAGGGTCTGGTTCCCCGCCCGTTGCCGCAGATCCGGATCGTACGGTGGCTGAGGGCGCCCAGGGAGACCTTCGGCGCCTGGTCGCTGATGCTCCTGGAAGGCGTACGCACTCTGGACGAGGCTGTCGAGGAGGTGCGCGAGGACCGCCGTGAGAAGGAGCAGGACAGGCACCGCAGACGGGACCGGGTCAAGCTGGACCGTGCCCGGATCAAGGCCCTGAACCGGCAGAACAGGGCATGGGGGCGCCGGGGCGGCCACCAGGTGGAGCACGTCCAAGCGATCGCACCCGCGCCGGGCGGCGGCGGCACACCGTCCGTCGCGGAGCCTGCGATAGCAGAGCCGGGACAGTTGCCGCTGCGCCCCCGGCCCTCGCTGCAAGCCGTGAACGGCTCGAACTCCAGGCCCGCTTCGGGCCGGGACACGAGCGATGACTCCGACTCCTTCTTCACCGCCGGGGCCGCGACCGTCGATCTCACCGCCGAGGACGACACCCAGGCGTTGCCCCGGCTCGACTCATTGGAGCAGAAGCTCAAGCACCTGGAGCAGCAGTTCGGCTGAGGGTGGGTGTCAGGGCCGGTTGCCGGCCAGTTCGAACCAGACCACCTTGCCCATCGCCTGTGCGGTGACTCCCCAGGAGTCGGCCAGGCTGTCCACCAGGACCAGGCCCCTGCCGTGCGTACCGTCGTCGGCGTTCGGTACGCACGGCACGGGTCGGCGGTCCGGCACGAAGTCCCGTACCTCGACCCGTAACCCCGCCGGAGCAGCGGTGACCGTGACGACCGCACCCTGCCGGGTGTGAATCAGGGCGTTGGTGACGAGTTCGCTGAGGAGCAGTTCGGCCACGTCGGTGGCCTCCGGATGGGAGCGGTAGCGCAGGAACTCCCGTAACGCGGACCGTATTTCTCCCACGGCTGACAGATCGGTGTGTCCGAGTCTGCGATGCAGCCGGACCGATTTTCCTTCGCGGCGCTTCATGATCTCCCCCGTCCGCACAGTGAATCGACCTCCTTCGTAGTCTTCGATTACCAACGCAATGCATTCCCCCGATCACCCCCGGTCACGCATAGTTGGGGAAGCCCCCGCAGGTCGAGCCCCGAGGAGCGCGTGATGCACGACGACAGCACCCTGGTGGAGGCCCGCCTCGAACGCGCGCTGCACCAGTTCATCCGCCCCGCCCAGTACCCGGCCCGTACCGCGCTGGCCCTCTCCGTCTGGCACGCCCCCGGCGAACCCGTGCCGGTGGGGCAGGCGATCGAGGCGGTGTACGAGCCATTCGGGACCGGTACGCCCTGGGGGAAGCCCTGGTCCACGAGCTGGTTCCGGCTGGAGGGCAGCGTGCCCGACGCGTGGGCGGGGCGCCGGGTGGAGGTGGTCGTCGATCCCGGGTTCACCGGCCAGGGTCCGGGCTTCCAGGCGGAAGGCATGCTGTACGACGCCGGGGGCGTCCCCCTCAAGGGCATCCACCCGCGCAACCGCCACCTCACCATCGGCGCTCCCGCCGCGGGCGGCGAACGGGTGGCACTGCTCCTGGAGGCGGCGGCAAATCCGTCTGTACTCGAGCACGGTTTCGAGCCCACGCCTCTCGGCGATGTACGAACAGCGGGAGACCGTCCCCTGTATACGTTCGTCTCCGCCGATCTTGCCGTGCTGGACGAGGAGATCTGGCATCTGGTCCTGGACATCGAGGTGCTGTCCGAACTGATGCGGGAGCTGCCCGCGGACCGCTCCAGGCGCCACGAGATCCTGCGGGCGCTGGAGCGCATGCTGGACGCCCTCGACCTGCACGATGTGGCGGGCACCGCGGCGGCGGGCCGGGCCGAGCTGGCCGACGCGCTGTCGCGCCCGGCGTCGGCGAGCGCGCACCGGATCTCTGCGGCCGGTCATGCGCATATCGACTCGGCGTGGCTGTGGCCGCTGCGGGAGACCGTACGCAAGGCGTCGCGCACCTTCGCCAATGTCACCGCACTCGCCCAGGACTACCCCGAGCTGGTCTTCGCGTGTTCGCAGGCGCAGCAGTACGCCTGGGTCAAGGAGCACCAGCCACACATCTGGGAGCGGATCAAGAAGGCCGTCGCGGACGGCCAGTGGGCGCCGGTCGGCTCCATGTGGGTGGAGTCCGACGCGAACATGCCGGGCGGTGAGGCGCTGGCCCGGCAGATCGTGCACGGCAAGCTTTTTTTCGAGCAGGAGCTTGGGGTCGATACCCGGGAGATCTGGCTGCCGGACTCCTTCGGCTACACGGCGGCGTTCCCCCAGTTGGCGCGGCTCGCGGGGGTGCGGTGGTTCCTGACGCAGAAGCTGTCGTGGAACGAGAGCAACCGGATGCCGCACCACACCTTCTGGTGGGAGGGCATCGACGGAACCAGGGTCTTCACTCATTTCCCGCCCGTGGATACGTACAACGCGCAGTTCCACGCGAGTGAACTGGCGCACTCCGAGCGGAATTTCGCCGACAAGGGCCGTGCGTCGCGATCCCTGGTGCCGTTCGGCTGGGGGGACGGCGGGGGCGGTCCGACGCGCGAGATGCTGGAGAAGGCACGCAGGCTGCGGAATCTGGAGGGCTCGCCGCGGGTCGTGATCGAGACGCCGTCGGCGTTCTTCGCGGCGGCGGAGGAGGAGTACGGGGAACAGGCGCCGGTCTGGTCGGGTGAGCTGTATCTGGAGCTGCACCGGGCTACGTACACCACGCAGGCGAAGACCAAGCAGGGCAACCGCCGCAGCGAACACCTGCTGCGACAGGCCGAATTGTGGGCCACGGCGGCCGCGCTGAAAGCCGAAGAAACGGGGGCCACCACCGGCTACCGCTATCCGTACGAGCGGCTGGACCGGATCTGGAAGACGGTCCTTCTGCACCAGTTCCACGACATCCTGCCCGGCTCGTCCATCGCCTGGGTGCACCGCGAGGCCCGCGACACCTACGAGCAGGTGCGCGCGGAGCTGGCCGAGGTGGTGGCCGAAGCGGTGGCCGCGCTCGGCCCGGCCGAGGGCCTCGTCGCCCTCAACTCATCGCCGTACGACCGCTGTCAGGTGCTCGAACTCGACGCCAAGGCGAGCACCGCCCTGCCCTCCGGTGCGCACGTCCAGTCCCTGGGCGGCGGCCGCACCGCACTGCTGGCCACCGCCCCGGCGCTGGGCGCAGGAGTGCTGAACGGCGCATCGCTGCCCGGGCACCCTGTCACGGCGGCGCACCAGGACAGCGCGTCCGGCGGCGGCATCCTGCTGGACAACGGGCTGCTCCTCGTCACCGTCGACCGGGACGGGCTCATCGCATCGGTGCGTGACCTGGTGGCCGGGCGCGATGTCCTGGCCCCCGGCCATCGCGCCAACCTCCTCCAGGTACACCCCGATCACCCCAGTCGCTGGGACGCCTGGGACATCGACCGGCACTACCGCCGCACCCACATGGACCTCACGGACGCGGAATCCGTCGAGATCGTCGAGGAGGGCCCGCTGCGGGCGGCCGTCCGTGTAGTGCGGACGTTCGGCAGGTCCCGCGTCGTACAGGAGGTGCGGCTGGCCGTCGGCAGCAGGCAGATCGACATCGGTACGGAGGTGGACTGGCAGGAGTCGGAGAAGGTGCTCAAGGCGGCGTTCCCGCTGGATGTGCACGCCGAACGGTCCACGGCCGAGATCCAGTTCGGCCATGTGCACCGGGCGACGCATGACAACACCGGCTGGGAC
>DATCWZ010000139.1:0-5639 GCA_036566065.1 Streptomyces sp.
CGGCTCCGCAGCCGTCGATCCACGCCGCGCCCACCATGGCCGCCCCGCTGGCCCCGCAGCCCCCGTCCCCGTACGGGCAGCCGGTACAGCCGCCCCAGCAGCCGCAGTTCGGCCAGGTCCCCGGCCAGGGCGCACCACCCGCCCCGCCGTACGGACAGCAGGCCCCGTCTCCGTACGGCCGGCAGCCCACCATGGGGGGCGTCCCCCAGGGCGTGCCCCAGGGCGGCGCCGGTCTTCAAGCCGCGCTCCAGCCCTACAAGGAGACGGCGACCGGCCAGCGCTGGACACCGCAGAACCAGCAGCTCATGCGGGTCGACCTGACCATGGGCGGCACCCCCGTGCTGGCCCGTCAGGGCAGCATGGTGATGTACCAGGGCAAGGTCGACTTCGGCTACAAGGGCGCCGGGTTCGCCGGTCGCATGGTCGGCAACGCCACCGGCCAGGAGATGCAGCTCATGCGCTGCACCGGCCGCGGCCAGGTCTTCCTCGCCGAGGACGGCGCACATCTGCACTCCATCGAACTGCAGGGCGACGGCATCTGCGTATCGGCCGAGAGTGTCCTCGCGTTCGACGAGTCGCTCCAGTACGAGGTCCGCAGGATCGAGGGGCACGGCATTCCCGGCGGCGCGCTGTTCACCATGCAGTTCCAGGGCACGGGCACCGTGGTCGTCAAGACCCATGGCGTGCCGGTCGTCCTGCCGGTCACACCGACCACGTTCGCCGACTGCAACGCCGTCGTGGCGTGGTCGTCCGCGTCCCAGGTAATCATCTCCAGCCAGGTCCGGCTCCGCCGCAACGCGTACCCCGGACACAGCGGGGAGACCGTCAACCTCCAGTTCCGGGGAGCCCCCGGAAACTTCATCGTCGTCCAGCCCTACGAGGTCTGAGGGAGCCCGTCATGAACCAGCAACTCGCGGGCTACGCCCCGACCCCCGTCACGGCGCGGATGGAGAACCACGGTCGTGCGATGCTCAAGGTGGCCATGGCCTCGGGCCAGGACCTCTACGCACGTACCGGCTCGATGGTGGCCTACGAGGGCTTCATCCAGTACGAACCCAACCCGCCCGCCGTCCGCCAGATCGCCGCCCAGTGGATCACCGGCGAGGGCGCGCCCCTGATGAAGTGCGCCGGGGACGGCCTGCTCTATCTCGCCGACTACGGCGCCGATGTGGTCGTCATCAACCTCAACAACGACTCGGTCTCGGTCAACGGCACCAACCTCCTCGCCTTCGACGCCCATCTCACCTGGGGCGTCGAGCGGGTCAAGGGGCTCGCCAAGTTCGCGGGCCAGGGCCTGTGGAACGTCGTCGTCCAGGGCACCGGCTGGGTGGCCATCACCTCGCGCGGCACACCGGTCGTCGTCGACTGCGGCCGGGGCGAGGACGAGACGTACGTCGACCCGGACGCGCTCGTCGCCTGGTCACCGAACCTCAAGGTGAAGGGGAAGCGCAGCTTCAAGGCGTCCTCGCTCATCGGGCGCGGCAGCGGTGAGGCGTACCAGATGGCCTTCTCGGGCCAGGGCATCGTCGTCGTCCAGCCGAGCGAGGACAGCACAGACCGCCTGCGCGTGCGGAACTGAGCGGGGGGAGAAAACATCATGCAGAGTCCGCTTTTCAACTTCACCGAACAGCAGTCCCAGGACCGGTACACCGTGCAGAACCCGCAGCTTCTGCGGGTCTCGCTGACCGGTCACGACGACGTCCTCGCCCGCAAGGGCGCCATGGTCGCCTACCAGGGGCTGATGGAATTCGACGGCGAGTACCAGTCGCACGGCCAGCGCCGCGCCCGCGCGCGCACGGGTGAGGGGCTGGACCTGATGCGCTGCTCCGGCCAGGGGACGGTCTATCTGGCCAACCTCGCCCAGTACATCCATGTCGTCGATGTCGACCACGACGGACTGACGGTGGACAGCGCCTATGTCCTCGCGCTCGACTCCTCGCTGCACACCGAGGTCATCGCGGTGGACAGCCAGTACGGGATCTCCGGGACCGGCAAGTACCAGCTCAACATCTCCGGCTCGGGCAAGGTCGCCCTGATGACCTCGGGCCAGCCGCTGATGATGCAGGTCACGCCCGACAAGTACGTCAGCGCCGACGCCGACGCGATCGTCGCCTGGTCCACCGGGCTGCGGGTGCAGATGCAGGCCCAGACGCACTCGTCGGGTGTCTTCCGGCGCCGCGGCAACACCGGCGAGGGCTGGGAGCTGAGCTTCCTCGGCCAGGGTTTCGCCCTGGTGCAGCCCAGCGAGGTCATGCCCCCGCAGAACGCGCAGATCGGCCAGGGGCTGCGTGCTCAGTACGGCGTGGGCCCGCACGGGTCCCACGGCCAGAACCAGGGCAACTCCTGGAACTGACCGCGCGGCACAGCACGAGCGCACCGGGGTGAGGGGCGGCCTTCCGGGAGGCCGCCCCTCACCCGTATCTGCCGCTATCGGGCGTGCTCCAGCGCGGCGCGGGTGCGCTCCAGCAGTCGTACGACCGAGACGTCGGCGACCTCTGCCACCTCGTCGTAGCCGAACCACTTCAGGTCCAGCGACTCGTCGCTGATCCGCTCCGCGGCACCGGCCGGTGCCAGCGCCGCGTACTGCACATCGAGATGCCAGTGACAGGCCGTGGGAATCGGATGCCGGTCGAGCCGCACCGGGCCGCCGGGCAGCAGCGTGAGCCCGGGAATCCCGGACTCCTCCGTCGCCTCACGCACGGCCGCGGCGGCCAGCGAGGCGTCCTGCGGCTCGCAGTGGCCCCCCGTCTGCAACCACAACCGCAGCTTCCGGTGCAGGGTCAGCAGGACCCGTCCGCGCTCGGGGTCGATCACCAGTGCGCTGGCGGTCAGATGCCCGGCCCCGCAGGACTTCCACACGCCGTCCGGGTGCCGCGCCAGATGATCCAGATAAAGCTGCCGCAGCTCGTCCTGGCCGCTCCCGCTGTATGCCTTGAGTACGAGGACGGCGTCGTCGTGCACACTGCTCACTGGTCGGTGTCGTCCTTGCCCTCAGCTGTGCCCTGGCCCCCTTCAGGGGTCTCCGTCCCACCGTCGGCGGAGGGCTTCCCCGGGCTTTTCGGGCCGGCCGCCGCCTCGCCGAGCATCTTGTCCAGCTCGGAGAAGTCGAGCTGCTCGTGGTGGACGAAGCCGTCCGGGTCGTCCAGGTCCTGCGCCGTGGGCAGCATGTCCGGGTGGGCCCACAGGCCGTCTCTGCCGTCGACGCCCCGCGCGTCCGTGAGAGAGGCCCACAGACGCGAGGCGTCCCGCAGCCGGCGCGGGCGCAGCCGCAGCCCGATGAGTGTGGCGAAGGTCTGCTCGGCGGGCCCGCCGGACGCCCGGCGCCTGCGCATCGTCTCGCGCAGCGCGCCCGCCGAGGTCAGCCTGGACTTCGCGGCCTCGTGCACCACGGCGTCCACCCAGCCCTCGACCAGCGCGAGTGCCGTTTCGAGACGGGCCAGCGACGCCTTCTGCGCGGGAGTGTCCTCCGGCTGGAACATGCCCTGCTGCAGCGCGTCCTGCAACTGCTCCGGCTGTGACGGGTCGAACTGGCCGACCACGTCCTCCAGCTTGCTGGTGTCCACCTTGATGCCCCGCGCATAGGCCTCGACCGTGCCGAACAGATGCGAGCGCAGCCACGGCACATGCGCGAACAGCCGCTGGTGGGCGGCCTCACGCAGGGCGAGATACAGCCGCACCTCGTCCTGCGGCACGCCCAGGTCCTTGCCGAACCGCTCGACGTTCAGCGGCAGCAGCGCCGCCTTGCCCGCGGGTCCGAGCGGCAGCCCGATGTCCGTGGAACCGACGACCTCACCGGCGAGCACGCCCACGGCCTGCCCGATCTGCTGGCCGAACATGGCGCCGCCCATCGACCGCATCATGCCGATCAGCGGGCCCGCCATGGCCTGCATCTCCTCGGGCAGGACATCGCCCATGGCAATGCCGACGCGCTCGGCCACCGGGTCCACGAGCTGCTGCCAGGCGGGCAGAGACGCCTCGACCCACTCCGCGCGGCTCCACGCCACGCTCGACACGGACCCCGAGGGCAGCGAGGTCACGCCGTCCAGCCAGAGATCGGCGAGCCGCAGCGCCTCGTCGACGGCGGACCGGTCCGACGGGCCGACGCTGACGTCCTTGCTGCCGTCCTGGGTGCCCTGCGACACGGTCTGGCGGGCGATCTGCTTGGCCATGTCCCAGTTCACGGGGCCGCCCTCGTAGCTCAGCATCTGGCCGAGCTGCTGGAAGGCGGCACCGAGGTCGTTCGGATTCATCGAGCCGAACATCGCCGCGAACGGGTTGTCCCCGCCCGCGCCGGGCCCGAAGCCGAACGGGTTCGCGGGACCGCCGGAGCCCCGCCCGCTCCCGGTGGGGTCCTTCTTCTTGCCTTCGTCGCCGTCGTCCGGCTCCTCCGGCGGAAGGCCGAATCCGAATGGGGTGTCACTCACGGGTTTCCTCGGCTCGTAGGGCCGCCGGCTCGAACCGACGGCGACTGCCCGACATCACCATCCAGCGTAGACACCGAAGGCCGCCGTGGCCCTCAGTGCTCCGCCGGCTCCCGGCCTGCGGCAGGATGGACGCCACCTGGTACGTACGCGTCATTCGGGTACGTACTGAAGACAACCGCTGGAGACGCCCGGTGAGTTCCCCAGATCCTCAGGTTCGCGCAGCGCGAAACCTGGCCGACCCATCGCCCGAGAGCACGCCCACGAAAATCCGCTCCAAGCGCCGGGGACCCGTGGTCGCGGTCACCGGCGCCGCCACAGGCGTCGGTGAACTGCTGACCGCGCGCCTTGCCGCATCCGACGAGATCAAGCAGGTCATCGCCATCGACGAGCGTCGCGGAGACGTCCAGGACGTGACCTGGCACATCCTGGACGTACGGGACCCGGCGATCGCCGGGAAGCTGCGGGGCGCGGACGTCGTCGTCCACCTGGCAGTCGATCTCGACCTGGAGACCGACCCCGCCGCCCGTACCGCGTACAACGTACGCGGTACGCAGACCGTGCTGACGGCGGCCGCGGCCGTGGGGGTCCACCGCGTCGTGCTGTGCACCTCCGCGATGGTCTACGGCGCGCTCCCCGACAACGACGTGCCCCTCGCCGAGGACGCCGAGCTGCGCGCCACGGCCGAGGCGACGGGCGTGGGCGACCTGCTGGAGATCGAGCGGCTCGGCCGTCGCGCACCTCGCGCTCACCCTGGCCTCAACGTCACGGTGGTACGCCCGACCGTCCTGGTCGGCAACACGGACACCGCGCTGACCCGCTACTTCGAGTCCCCGAGGCTCCTGGTCGTCGCCGGATCGCGCCCCAAGTGGCAGTTCTGCCATGTCGAGGACCTGGTGAGCGCCCTGGAGTACGCGGCCCTCCAGAAGATCGACGGCGAGTTCGCGGTCGGCTGCGACGGCTGGCTGGAACAGGAGCAGGTCGAGGAGCTCTCCGGGGTACGCCGGATGGAACTGCCCTCGGCGGTCGCACTCGGTGCGGCGGCCCGGCTGCACAGGATCGGCCTCACCCCGTCCCCGGCGGGCGACCTCGCGTACACCATGCACCCCTGGGTGGTCAGCGTGAGCCGGCTGCACGATGTGGGCTGGCGGCCCCGGTGGACCAATGAGGAGGTCCTGGCGGCCCTGCTCGAAGAGGTGGAGGGGCGCCACACCGTCG
>DATCWZ010000255.1:0-2362 GCA_036566065.1 Streptomyces sp.
ATGGGTGCCGTCGAGTCCCGACTCGTCACCACGTACGACGACGACGGGACTGTGTGCCCCGGCGGCCACTGCGAGACTCACCGACCCCAGGAGCAGTCCGGTGATGCCGCCTCGGCCTCTGGAGCCGGTGACCAGGGCACACGCCTGCCCGCCTTCTCGCAGCAGACCGTCGATGGCATCATCGGGCAGTACCCGGGTCTCGAGCTCGACATCCGGTGTACGGCGACGGACTCGCTCAGCGGCGGCCTCCACGATGTCCGCCGGCATCTGCCCTTCCGCGCGGGCCGTCCCGCCGGCCGGTGCGCTCCCTTCATAGCGGTGCCACAACGACGCGTACACCAGACGCAGCGGTACTTCGCGCAGCCGGGCTTCGTCCGCCGCCCAGTCGGCTGCCCGGAGACTGGATCCGGAACCGTCTATTCCTACGACCAGGGGAAAATCTGACATGATCCACCACCTACTTCGGACTGGTCCTTCGGTCACTCCTCAGCCTCGTGGTCCCCCTGCACCGGGCCCAGGGCCTGTCGGGCCATCCGGCTCCGCCGGTAGGCCCTGAACCGCAGCCGTCGTCAACGTGGACTGCGCAGGTCGCGCGGCCTGGGAGCAGTCCGCCCGCGCAGGGTGTCCTCGGCGGCCGCTGAGGGCCGGTCGGCCCTCCTGGAAAGTCTCCGCATCCCCCATGCTGGGTCACAGAGGGCGGGCCGAAGCGGCCGGGCCCGTCGAGCGTACGGAGGCAGGGGACATGACCCGCGCTATTACCGCAGGAGTGGACGGATCGCCGGAGAGCCTGGCGGCGGCCGACTGGGCCGCGGCCGAAGCCTCTCTTCGCGGACTGCCGCTGCGCATCGTGCACGCATGGTCCTGGCAGCCGCTGGATGTGCCCGTCGTTCAGGACCGGGAGACCCAGAGCGCGTCCGCCAAGGCGATCCTGCGGGGAGTCGAGGCGTTCGTGGCCGGCCGGTATCCGGATCTCACCGTCACCACACAGGTGGTGGAGGACACCGCGGTATCCGCTCTGCTCGGCGAGGCCGAGCGGTCCGAGATGCTGGTGATCGGTTCACGCGGGCACGGTGCCCTCCTCGGCTTCATGCTCGGCTCGTACGGTCAGCAGGTGATCGCCGCGACGACACGGCCAATCGTGTCCGTACGCGCAGGCGACGGTCCGGCGCGAGAGGAGGAGACGGGCGAGGTCGTGGTGGGCCAGCAGGGAACGCCCGAGGACAGCGACGCGGTACTGGGGTTCGCCTTCGAAGCCGCGGCTGCACGAGGCGCGGCCCTCCGAGTGGTGCGGGCCTGGAGCCTGCCTCCCGTCTACGCCTACAGTCCCGCCTCGATGTACCTGGCCGACCAGGCGGGCGGGCTCGAACCGTTCGAGAAGAAGGCCCTGGCCGAGGCCCTTGCTCCGTGGCGCAAGCGTTTCCCGGACGTGCCGGTGATCGAGAGCGTCGAGATGGGCAGTGCGGGCCAGCTCCTTCTCTCAGCCGCCTCCCGTGCGCGGTTGCTCGTGGTCGGCCGCCGAGTGCGCCGCTCTCCGGTCGGAACGCGCATCGGCTCCGTGGCCCACGCCGCCCTGCACCACGCGCCCTGCCCCGTCGCCGTCGTCCCGCACGGCTGAGGGCGCGCCGCCGCGATGTATACGGGGAGGCCTGCCCCCTCAACTCCGGCGCTGGTCCTCCCTGTTCCTGTCGCCTTGCGCGGCCAGTGCCTGGGTGGCGATGACCGCGGCCTGCACCCGGCGCTCCACACCCAGCTTGGCCAGCAGCCGGGAGATGTTGTTCTTGACCGTCTTCTCAGCGAGGTAGAGCTTGGTACCGATCTGGCGGTTGGTCAGCCCCTCCCCCACCAGCACCAGGATCTCCCGCTCCCGGTCCGTGAGGACCGCCAGACCCTGCGGCTCCTCCTGCTGGACCGGGCCGCCCCGCAACCGTGCCATCACCCGGGCCGTCGCACCGGGGTCGAGCATGGACTGGCCGGAGGCCACCGTACGGACAGCGTTGACCAGATCGGTGCCGGTGATCTGCTTGAGTACATAGCCGGAAGCTCCGGCCATGATCGCGTCGAGCAGTGCCTCCTCGTCGTCGAACGAGGTGAGCATCAGACAGGCGAGGTCGGGCATGCGGGAGCGCAGTTCCCGGCAGACGCTCACCCCGTCGCCGTCCGGCAAACGAACATCCAGCACGGCGACCTGGGGGCGCAGCGCGGGCACGCGCACCAGCGCCTGCTCGGCTGTCCCCGCCTCACCGATCACAGTCAGATCCGGTTCGGCGTCCAGAAGATCATGTACCCCGCGCCGCACCACCTCGTGGTCGTCGAGGAGAAAGACCGTGACCGGTGCCTTCTCGGTCGAGCCCACGCTGCTGTC
>DATCWZ010000550.1:0-3114 GCA_036566065.1 Streptomyces sp.
GACAGCAGCAGCTCGTGGTCATCGAGGGCGGCGCGTGATGGCCGGCCGTCTCTACCGGATCGAGGAAGCCGCCGAACTGCTCGGCGTGTCCCGCACCACCGCCTACCGCCTCATCGCGTGCGGCGACCTCGGCTCCTGCGACGTCGCCCCGTCCGGCTCCCGCCGCCCCATGACCCGCGTATCCGACGAGCACATCGCCAAGTTCGCCGCCGACCGCGACCGCAAACCCCTGCGGACGGCCTGACCCCACAAGAGAGGGCCCGTCAGCGCGCACACGCCGACGGACCCCGGAGCAATCACACACAGGATAGGAGCAATCCCTTGTCCATCGTCATCACCCTGATCGCGGCCCTGGTCGCCGCGATCATCTTGACCGCGGCCTACCCGCGGCCGATCGCCTACCCCGCCGCCGGTGTCGTCGCCGCGGGCCTGCTGGTCATCTCCGGGCTGCTGGTCCGCGACCGCGACCAGTACTTCGCCGCGGTGCCCGTCGCGGTGGTGGTGCTGGCGCTGGCCGTGGTGCCGTTGGGGTGGGCGATCGCGGGGGCCCTCGCGTACGCCGACCGCAAGCGCGACGAGCAGGACCGGCTGACCGCGCCGCCGCGCCGGCCGGTGCTGGCCGAGCAGCGCCACGACCTGGACGTCGACAACATCACCGGCGGTGCGAAGTGAGCGACGCCCTGACCCCGGCGCAGCTGGACGGCCGCGCCTGCATCACCTGCGGCATCGACTACACGACCGCGCCCGAACTGATCCGGAACAGGCCCGTCGGGTTCGTCCACGGCGTCCAGGTTTTCGGGTGCGTGGCGCACGACGAGCAGGCCGACACGACCCCCAAGGAGGCCGGACGATGACCGTGACCCTGACCAAGACCCCGGCCAAGCCCACCGACAGCTGCCCCGCCTGGTGCACGGCGACGCACGCCGACGACCTCCGCCACTACCGGGAGCACCGCGGCGACGGCGTCCGCACGACCAGCGGCATGTTCGCGGTGGTGTCGTGGCTGGAGCCGGTCACCCCGTCCGCCCGCTACCTCGCGGTCGCGCCGCAGGTCTACTTCTCGCTGGGCGACGCGGACCTGCAGCTGTCGGCGCGGCAGGCGTCGTCGCTGGCCGCGATGATGGCCGACGCGGGACGGCCGGACGCGGCGGAGCTGCTGCGCGAGATGGTCGCGCTGATCGGGGCCGAGTCGTGAGCGGCGCGACGCTGGACGAGCAGGTCGCCATGGTCATCGACGCCTACGAGGCGGGGATCGTCGACCGCGCCGGCGCCATGGACGCCCTCATCGAGGCGACCGGGATGTCCCCCGACCTGTGCGCGCGGATGCTCGCCGCCGAGGTCATGGACCGCCGCCGGAAGACCGACCACCGCGCCCCGGCCGACGAGCAGGGCCCGCGCAACGACGACGGGACGTGGACGCCGTGACCGCGCTGATCGAGGGGGCCGCTCGCGTGGCGGCCCCCGCCCGCCCCCTGGTCACCCGCGACATGCTCGCGGCGCAGTTCGAGCGGCTCGCCGCATGGGACCTGGACACCCGCGACCCCCGCTGCGAGATCGCCGCCGGACACATCGCCGGGGACTGGCGCGACTTCGACAACCTCTGCGAGACCCGCCTCACCCTCGACGAGATCGAGGCCGGCGAGTACCGGATGGGCGTGTACGAGGACCCCGACCGGGTGGAGCGGCTCGCGCGGGAGAAGCACGCGGACGCCCTGGCGCCGCTCGTGGACGCCGCGTGGACGGCCGTGTGCGGGGGTGGCCGGTGATGGCCCGCCAGCTCGCGCCGTGCGGCACCCGCTCGGCCTACAACCGGCACCTGCGCCACCACGAGGAGCCGTGCGAGGCGTGCAAGGCCGCGAACACCGCCTACGCCAAGCCCGGCAACGCCGCCCGGCAACGCGCATTGCAGCGCCTCGCCCGCCGCTACCCGCAGGAGTACCGGGCGCTGCTCGCCGAGGAGCAGGCCAAGGAGAAGGGGGGCGAGTCGTGACCGCGCAGGCCGAGGCGGCGCCGCTGGTGATCGAGCGGCCCGGCGTGTACGACGACATCCCGGCCGAGGTGTACCACGCCGACCCGGTTCCGGGCGGTTCCCTGTCGTCCTCCGGCGCAAAGAAGCTGCTGCCGCCGTCCTGCCCCGCCCGGTTCCGGTACGAGCAGGACCACCCCCAGCCGCCCACCGAGCCCATGGAGATCGGCACCGCCGCGCACAAGCTCGTCCTCGGCGTCGGCCCTGAGCTGGTGAAGATCGACGCCAAGGACTGGCGGACCAAGGCCGCCAAGGAAGCCGCCGCCGAGGCCCGCGAGCGGGGAGCGGTGCCGCTGCTGGCCGCCGACTACGCCCACGTGCACGGCATGGCTGCCGCCCTGTACCGCGACGACACCGCCCGCACCCTCCTCAACCCCGACTACGGCCGCCCCGAGCAGGCCATCTTCTGGATCGACCTGGAGACCGACGTGTGGCGGCGGGCGCTGATCGACTGGCTGCCCACCGAGGGCCGCGACGGGCCGGTGGTCGTGGACTACAAGACGACCACCAGCGCCGACCTGGACTCCATTCGCAAGACGGTGCACCGGTACGGCTACCACCAGCAGGCCCCGTGGTACCTGGACGCGGTCGAGTCGATCGGCTACCCGGACGACACCCGGTTCCAGTTCATCTTCCAGGAGCGCACGCCGCCCTACGTGATCACCGTCGTGGAGCTGGACGACGCGGCCCTGCGGATCGGCAACGCCCGCAACCGCCGCGCGATCGAGGTGTACCGGGACTGCGCTGAGGCCGGCGTCTGGCCGGGCCACGCCACCGACATCGAAACCATCTCGCTGCCCGCGTGGGCTGAGCGCGAGGAGTACGCATGACCGACACAACGAGCCTCGCGCAGGCGCTGGCGCTCCTGCAGACGCGGCTGCCGAAGATCGAGAAGTCGCAGACGGCTGACGTGCCCACCAAGAACGGCGGGTCCTACAAGTACACCTACGCCGACCTCGCGCAGATCACCCGCGAGCTGATGCCGATCCTCGGCGACCTGGGCATGGCGTTCATCGCCAAGCCGACCACCACCGACGACGGCAGGTTCGTGCTGGCGTACCGGCTGCTGCACGTGTCCGGGGAGTCCG
>DATCWZ010000230.1:0-3094 GCA_036566065.1 Streptomyces sp.
GGCTTCGGGGTCGCCCTTGGTGTACGAGAGCCGCTCGACCTGACCGGGCTCGAACTGGTCCTCGACCTTCTTGCCGTTGACGAAGAGCTCGATCGCCCCCGCGTCACCGAGGACGAGGTCGATACGCTCCTTGTCCTGGAATGTCTTGGACTGGTCCTTGAGGAGCAGGCCGTCGAAGAGCAGTCTGCCGTTGTGGTCCTTGGCCGAGATCCAGCTCTTGCCCTCGGTGGCGCTGATCTTCACCGTCACCTTGTCGCGCGGTGCCGCGGCGATGACGCTTTCGGAGGGCGCCGGCTCGGGGTCGGCGGTCTTGGTCGCCGTAGGTGAAGGACTCGATGTGTTGGCCGTCGAGCCCTCGGCGACCTGTGTGGTGCCGGAGCCGTCGTCGCCGCCGTTGAAGGCGGTGAATCCAGCGAAGCCGACCACGGCGACGATGGCCGCGACCATGGCCGCGGTCCAGTTGGGCCGGCGAGGCTCCGAGCGGATGCGTTCCGCTTCGAACAGCGGAGTCGCGGGTGTGGGCGCGGGACGGCCGCCGTGTTCGGCGTCGAACTGCGCGACCAGCGGATCCGGATCGATTCCGGCGGCACGGGCGAACATTCGGATATGACCGCGCGCGTACACGTCGCCGCCACAGCGGGAGAAATCGTCGTCCTCGATCGCGTGCACGATGGGGATGCGCACCCGTGTGGAGCTGCTGACTTCCTCGACCGTCAGACCTGCGGCGATACGAGCCTGCTGAAGCGCACGGCCGACCGAAGGGCGGTCGTCTTCGGGGGAGTTGCCGATGGACACGGGGGTGCCTTTCGAGCGTGAGCCACCTGCTGGGTGTTCAGTCTAGGGGGGGTACGAAAGAGTGGGGCAACCGGGAAGGACGACTTTGTACGCCATCGGGTTCGCCGGACAGCCCCTTGGGCCGATCGGGGGTCGGAGCGGGAGACTGATCATCTTCTGCCCCTTCCCCTACCTTGACGTACGACCGGGCGAAACGGTTGCCCTCAACACTGTTACGAAGCGGTTTCCCCTCGAATGACGGCCAACACCCCGTCGAGCTCGTCGGCTTTCACCAGTACGTCGCGCGCCTTGGACCCCTCGCTGGGTCCCACGATGTTCCGCGACTCCATCAGGTCCATCAGCCGGCCGGCCTTGGCGAAGCCGACGCGCAGCTTGCGCTGGAGCATCGAGGTCGAACCGAACTGGGTGGAGACCACCAGCTCGGCCGCCTGGCAGAGCAGATCGAGGTCGTCGCCGATGTCCTCGTCGATCTCCTTCTTCCGCTTGGTGCCGACCACCACGTCCTCGCGGAAGACCGGTGCCATCTGGTCCTTGCAGTGCTGGACGACGGCCGCGATCTCACTCTCGGTGACAAAGGCGCCCTGCATCCGGGTCGGCTTGTTCGCCCCCATCGGAAGGAACAGCCCGTCACCTTTTCCGATGAGCTTCTCGGCGCCCGGCTGATCGAGGATGACGCGGCTGTCGGCGAGCGACGAGGTCGCGAAGGCCAGCCGGGAGGGCACGTTGGCCTTGATCAGACCGGTCACCACATCGACCGAGGGCCGCTGGGTGGCCAGCACCAGATGGATACCCGCGGCCCGCGCGAGCTGCGTGATGCGGACGATGGAGTCCTCAACGTCCCGCGGGGCCACCAGCATCAGGTCGGCGAGCTCATCGACGATAACCAGCAGATAAGGATAGGGCGTCAGTTCGCGTTCGCTGCCCGCGGGCGCCTTGGTCTTGCCGTTGCGTACGGCGTGGTTGAAGTCGTCGATGTGCCGATAGCCGTACGCCGCCAGGTCGTCGTAGCGCAGATCCATCTCCCGTACGACCCACTGAAGCGCCTCGGCGGCCTTCTTCGGGTTGGTGATGATCGGTGTGATCAGATGCGGGATGCCTTCGTACACGGTGAGCTCGACGCGCTTGGGGTCGACCAGCACCATGCGGACGTCGTCCGGGGTCGCCCGCATCATGACCGACGTGATCAGGCAGTTGATGCAGGAGGACTTGCCGGATCCGGTGGCACCGGCGACCAGGACGTGCGGCATCTTCGTCAAGTTGGCCATCTCGTAGCCGCCCTCGACGTTCTTGCCGAGCGCCACGAGCATCGGGTGGTCGTCCTCCGCCGCGTCCGCGAGGCGCAGCACATCGCCGAGATTGACCATCTCGCGGTCGGAGTTGGGGATCTCGATGCCGACGGCGGACTTACCGGGGATCGGGGAGATGATCCGGACGTCCGGGCTGGCGACGGCGTACGCGATGTTCTTGGTGAGCGCGGTGATCCTCTCGACCTTGACGGCCGGGCCGAGATGCACCTCGTACCGCGTGACCGTCGGGCCGCGAGTGAAACCGGTGACGGCCGCGTCGACCTTGAACTCGGTGAAGACGTTCGTCAGGGACGCGACGACCGTGTCGTTGGCCGCGCTGCGTGTCTTGCCGGGGCCCCCGCGCTCCAGCAGGTCGAGCGAGGGCAGGGCGTAGGTGATGTCGCCGGAGAGCTGGAGCTGCTCGGCGCGGGCGGGCAGGGGCCGCGGATGTTCCGGGGCGGGCTTCGTCAGGTCGGGTACGCCTCCGGATCGCGGCGCCCCGCTCGCCGCGCGTGCTCCGGGCACCGGTCTCCCGGTCCTCACCTGGTCCCGCTCGCGTTCCAGCCCGGCGGTGACGCCCTGGGTCAGGTCGGCGACCACCGGCGAGGGCGGCATTCCGTTGAGTACGGCGCCGTCGAGCGCGGCCGCCGCTGCGGCCGCGACATCGACCGCGTCCATGGTGTGGTGCATTGCGGGTTGGACCGGTGACCTGCGCGGCCTGCGCCGCTTGGAGGGCGCCCGTTCCTCCGCGGGGTCCGGGTCGTAGCCGGTGTCGTCGTAGCGTTCGTTGTCGCTCCCGTCCTCACTCCCGTCCTCGTACGGCGCTGCGAGAATCCCCAGCGTGACGCCGAGAGCCCGCAGCCGCTGCGGGATGGCGTTGACGGGGGTGGCGGTGACGACGAGGAGTCCGAAGACGGTCAGCAGAAGCAGCAGCGGTACGGCGAGTACGTCGCCCATGGTCAGCACGAGCGGCTTGGAGGCGGCCCAGCCGATCAGCCCGCCCGCGTCCTGCA
>DATCWZ010000307.1:0-2146 GCA_036566065.1 Streptomyces sp.
CGGCCGATGAAGAGTCCCTTCCGGGTGCCCACGGTGAGCAGTACGTCGGTCATGACCAGGTCCTCCCGAAACGCCGTTGTGCCGGATATGGACCAGTGTGCACCGCACCACTGACACCGGCCCCGGCGTTCAGCGCCCCGGCGGGGCGGTGCTGCTGCGTACCACGAGGCTCGTCGCCAGGTCGACCCGGGTGGTGGCGGGCTGCCGGCCGCGGCCGAGGTCGAGCACCAGCCTGGCGGCCGTCTCGGCCATCTCGATGAGCGGCTGGCGCACCGTGGTCAGCGGCGGCCCGATCCAGCGGGTGAGCGGCAGATCGTCGAAGCCCACCACGCTGAGGTCCTCCGGGATGCGCAGACCCAGCTCGCGCGCCGCCTCGTACACCCCGAGCGCCTGCAGGTCGTTGCCCGCGAAGATCGCGGTCGGCGGGTCCGGCAGACGCAGCAGCTCCAGGCCCGCGGTGTAGCCGTCCTCGTGGCCGAACTCGCCCTCCCGGACGAGTGCGGGGTCGATGGGCAGACCCGAGGTCTCCAGCGCGGCACGGTAACCGTCGGTCCGGGCGCGGCTGCACATCAGGCGGGACGGCCCGGCGACGACGCCGATCCGCCGGTGGCCGAGCGCCGTGAGATGGCGGGTCGCGGCGAGGCCGCCCTGCCAGTTCGTCGCCCCGACCGACGGAATGCCGTCACCCGGGTCGCCCGCCGGGTCGACCACGACGAACGGGATGCTGCGGCTGTTCAACTGGGCACGCTGGGCCGCGTCGAGATCGGAGAGCACCAGGATCACACCGGCCGGGCGGCGCGCCAGGACACCGTCCACCCAGGTCTGGCCGGGGGTCAGCCGGCCCGCGCTCTCGGAGAGCACCAGGCTCAGCCCCTCCTCGCGGGCGACGTTCTCGACTCCGCGTACGACCTCCATGGCCCAGGCGCTGTCCAGCTCGTGGAACACCAGGTCGATCAGGTGCGACTGGTGTGTCGCGCCGCGCCTGCGGCGGTAGCCGTGCCGCAGCAGCAGGTCCTCCACCTTCGTACGCGTACCCGGTGCGACATCCGACCGGCCGTTCAGTACTTTCGAAACTGTCGGAGTGGAGACTCCGGCCGCTCGGGCGATTTCCGCCAGCGTCGCGGTGCTCTCAGGCGGCTTGCCGGCGGACGCCTTCTCCTGGGGGGACTGGACCTTTGCAGGGCTCATGGGGCAATCGTAGCCGCACAGTGCGGTGCGTAGGAGCCTCGGGCAACGATTGTAAAACTCTGGGCGGTTCCACTTGACGCGCCCGAAACGCGACTCTACGGTTCCGGCAACATTCGAAAGCAATCCCGAAACATTCGACAGGGGTGCGGTCATGCGGTCGGGAATATTTCAGGGCACGCGAACAGTCAGATGGACGGCGGCCGGTGCGGCCATGCTCATGGCCGGTCTGCTGACCGGCTGCGGCTCGGGCGGGGACAGCGGCGGTGACGGGGGGACCCTCACCGCCTACGTGTACGGCGATGACGCCGTCACGGTCCAGCAGGCCGCGGTCACCGAGTTCAACAAGACCTCCAAGGTCAAGGTGAAGCTCGTGAAGGTGCCGGGCACGGACTATGTGAACAAGCTTCGCACCGCGATGGGTTCGCCCAGCGCCCCGGACATCTTCTTCAACTGGGGTGGCGGCTCCATCAAGCCGTACGTCGAGGCCGGGCAGGTCGTCGACCTCACCTCGACCGTCAAGAACGACCCCGTGCTCAAGGACGGATTCATCCCCTCGATCATGGCGGCGGGCGGCCTGGACGGAAAGGTCTACGGGGTGCCCATGCGCGGCATGCAGCCCGTGATGCTCTTCTACAACAAGTCGCTGTTCGAAAAGAACAACGTCAAGGTCCCCGCGACCTGGGAGGACCTCCAGGCCGCCGTCACCGCCTTCAAGGCGAAAGACGTGACGCCCTTCGCGCTCGCCGGCGCCGACAAGTGGCCCGAACTGATGTGGCTGGAGTACCTGCTGGACCGGATCGGCGGGCCCGAGGTCTTCCAGCGGATCCAGAACGGCGACGCCGACGCCTGGGGCGACCCCGCGGTACTCAAAACGGCCAAGACGGTCAAGGAACTCGTCGATGCCGGGGCCTTCGGCAAGAACTTCAACTCGGTCGACTACGGCGCGGGAGCCCCCGCC
>DATCWZ010000460.1:0-7046 GCA_036566065.1 Streptomyces sp.
TATGGAAACTTCTTGTGATGATGGAAGTACTCATGGTGACCGTCCCCTTCAACCAGGAGAGAACCGCTCATGATCCTTTCCATCTCGGGCGTGGTACTGCTCGGCATCATCGTCTTCCTGTTCTTCAAGAAGGACGGCCTCAAGGCGTCCCACGGCCTCATCTGCGCCCTGTTCGGCTTCTACCTGGCCGGCACCGCCATCGCGCCGAGCATCACAGCGGGCGGGGAGAGCCTCGCCAGCATGCTGGGCGGGATCAAGTTCTGACGCTCCGCACCCCTTCCCATCCCTTCAGGAGACCGACGTGGCCCGGCGACCACTCCCCCGCATTCTGAGCAGCGGCAGCGCTTCGATCACTCGCGGCCGCGAGATGGCGCGCACGGCAGCCGACAGCGCCACCGACGTCCTTCATCCGCTCATCACGATCACCCGCGGCCTGCGGCTGCTGACCGCGGCAGGACGGCGGAAGTGGGCCGCGACGCCCAAGGACCGGCGCGGTCCGAAGCTGTTCCTCGTCGCGGCCTGCGTCCTCGTGGTCGCGGTCGCCCCGTACGGGCCGCTGCTGGCCATGATCGCGGTCATGGGCGCGGCCGGCTGGGCGGGACGGGAGCGCACGTCCGCGAAGTCGGGACCCGACGAGGCGCAGACGGCCCGGCTGCGGGCGCTGTACGAGGCGCTCGTGCCGCACTTCTCGGTGGCCGACGACCCCAGTCCGCTGTACTCCCACGGCGGCGACTGGGAGAAGGTGTTCGGCTCATCGTTCGCCTTCGACGGCGACGGGCGGCTCACCCGTCTCGACGTGACCTACCCCGCGTACTTCCCCGACGGTGACGCGGCCGCGCGCGTCCGGGTCGAGAAACTGCTGCACGCCAAGTCGGGCCGCGGCCGGGAGTACCACTTCGCCTGGGACGAGGAGAGCAACCACCTGGCGATGAGCGTCCTCGGCCCGCTCCCCACCTCGATCACCGCCCAGCACTTCGTCACGGCACCCGGGGAGACCGTGCTGGGCTTCACCGACCCCGGCGCGGTGCGGCGCACCGTCCCGGTGCGGGACGGCGGGGATACCCGCGACGCCCCCGCGGTGATCTGGCGTACAGGCGCGCGCTGCACGGAGCCGCATCTGCTGGCTGTCGGTCAGCCCGGCAGCGGCACCACGGCACTGCTGCGCTCCATCGCGCTACAGGCACTCCAGCACGGCGGCGACATCGTCGTCGTGGAGGGCGCCGGCACCGGTGAGTACGGCGCCCTGGCCGGGCGCGAGGGCGTGCTGGCCGTGGAGTGCGGCCTGACGGGCGCCCTGGCCACGCTCGAATGGGCCGCGCACGAGACGGAACGGCGGCTGATCGCCGCGAACCGGGCCCGGCAGAACGGGCATCCCGTCCCCGACGACACCGGGCGCCCGCTGTGGATCCTGCTGGACCGGCCGAGCGCCCTGGGGCACCTGGCCGCCGCCGACGGCAGGACCGATCCGCAGGAACTGCTCGATGTGCCGCTGCGGCACGGCAGGGCGGCGGGTGTCACGGTCGTCGTCGTGGACCACTGCGACTGCCTGGACGCGCTGACGGAGACCGTACGGACCCACACCCCGGCCCGGGTTGTCCTCGGCCCCGCGTCCCGCGGCCTGGTCGAGGCGGTGCTGGGCGCGCAGCCGCACACCACTCCGACTCCGGACGTCCCGCCGGGGCGTGGGTACGCGCGGCTGGGTGCGGGGCCCGTCCTGCGCCTCCAGGTGCCCGCCACGCCGGATCCGTACGACGGGACGACGAGCGAGGCGCACCGGCAGGCGGTGCTCGAACTGCTCCCAGCTCTGCCGGGCCCGGCCCGGGAGCCCGCCCCGGTGGCGGCGGAGCCGGACCTCGCGGCCGCGGAAGGCTGAGGCGGGTGAGACAGGTCCGGGCGTGTTCCGTCAGGCCACGAACGTACGCGGCGACTCGGCCCCCGCACTCGCGCCGGACCCGACCAGTCGCGCCGCCGCCGCGAGCCGCTGGGCCGCCTCGTCCGCCACCGGGCCGCCCACGGTGAACGGCAGCCTGACGTACCCCTCGAACGCCCCGTCGACCCCGAACCGGGGCCCCGACGGCACCCGTACACCGACCTTCTCGCCCGCGACCGCGAGACGGGACCCGGACAGCCCGCCCGTACGCACCCAGAGGGTGAACCCGCCGCCGGGCACCGAGAACTCCCACTCCGGGAGCTCACGGCGCAGGGCGCGCACCAGATCGTCCCGGTTGTCCCGGGCCTGCCGCCGCCGGTGCGCCACCGCCTCCTCCCAGCCGCCCGTGCTCATCAGCCAGTTGATCGCGAGCTGTTCGAGCACCGGGGTGCCCATGTCCGCGTAGGCGCGGGCCGCCACCAGGCTGCGGATCACATCGGGCGCGGCCCGGACCCACCCGATGCGCATCCCGGCCCAGAACGCCTTGCTCGCCGAGCCGACGGTCAGAACCGTGCTGCCCGCCGGGTCGAAGGCGCAGACCCTGCGGGGCATCTCGATACCGGCGTCCAGACACAGCTCGATCATCGTCTCGTCGACCACCAGGACGGTGCCCGCGGAGCGCGCCGCATCGACCAGGTCCCGGCGCTGGCGCTCGTCGGCGAGCGCGCCGGTGGGGTTGTGGAAGTCGGCGACGACATAGGCGAGCCGGGGCGCGGCGTCCCGCAGTACCTGCCGCCAGCGGTTCATGTCCCAGCCGCCGAGCTTCTCCTGCATCGCCACCGGTACGAGGCGGGCGCCCGCCTCCCGCATCAACTGGAGGATGTTGGCGTAACTCGGCGACTCCACGGCGATCCGTTCGCCGCGCCCCGCGAAGAGGTGGCAGATGGCGTCGATGGCGCCCATCGCCCCGGTCGTGACCATGATCTGTTCCGGCATGGTCGGAATGCCGCATTCTGTGTACCGGGCAGCGATCATCTGCCGAAGCGCGGGCAGGCCCGCCGGATAGTCGCCATGGGTGTGCGCGTACGGCGGCAGCTCCTCCAGCGCCCCCTGGACCGCGCGGGTCAGCCAGGGCTCGGGGGCGGGCAGCGAAGCGCAGCCCAGGTCGATCACCGAACCCAGCGCCTCGGGTGGCAGCGGTTCCAGGCCGCGCGCGGGCAGCGGATTGCCCGCGGGGACGGCGGTCCAGCTTCCCGCGCCGCGCCGGGACTCCAGGAATCCCTCGGCGCGCAGCGCCTCGTACGCGGCGGCGACCGTCGTGCGGCTGAGTGAGAGGGCCAGCGCCAGTTCGCGTTCGGCGGGGAGGCGGGCGGCCACCGGGACCCGGCCCTCCAGGACGAGCAGCCGCACGCCGTCCGCGAGTGCCCGGTAGGCCGGCGGCTTACGGTTGCCTGGTACAGCGGGCCGGGGCTGCTGGGCCTTGAGCTGCCGGGCGAGCTGCGCCGCACCGACCGTCGAAGTCCACTGGGCCATGGAAATCAGTCCACCTTCCTCGGATTGGCCATAGTTGGCAGCCAATCCCCTGCCACAGAGTGACACGCATCAGTCCACCACCACCACATCGCCTCCACCACCACATCAGGGGGACCAGTTGTCCGACACCACCGTCCGCGGCGGGAAGCGCCTGCCCAGGCGGCTGATCCAGCTCTTCGTGGGACTGACCCTGTACGGGATCAGCACGGCCCTCCTGGTACGCGGCGAGCTCGGCCTGGAGCCGTGGGGCGTCCTGCACCAGGGGCTCGCCGAGCGGACCGGCATCTCCATCGGTGTCGTATCGATCATCATCGGGGCGATCGTGCTGCTGCTGTGGATCCCGCTCAGGCAGCGCCCCGGGTTCGGCACCGTCTGCAACGTCTTCGTCATCGGCATCGCGATGGACGCCACGCTGTACGTGATGCCCCCGCTGCACGGGCTCTGGGCGCGGATCATCACCATGGTCGGCGGCGTGCTGCTGAACGGTGTGGCCACGGGTCTGTACATCGCGGCGCGCTTCGGCCCCGGCCCGCGTGACGGCCTGATGACCGGACTGCACCGGGTCACGGGGCGCTCCATCCGGCTCGTACGCACGGCGATCGAGGTCGCCGTCGTGGTGACCGGCTTCGTGCTCGGCGGCTCGGTCGGGGCGGGCACAGTCCTGTACGCCCTGGCGATCGGCCCGCTGGCCCAGGTCTTCATGCGCCTGTTCACCGTCCCCGCGCCGGGCGGCGGCACAGCGGGCCTGGCCGGGGGGCCGCCACAGGGGGCCATACTTCCGCGGTGACCTCTGGACGCCACCCCTATCTGGACCACCCGTCGACGATCCCCTTCGCCCACCGTGGCGGGGCGGCGGGCGGGCTGGAGAACACCGCCGCCGCCTTCCGCCGGGCGGCGGAGGCGGGCTACCGCTACTTCGAGACCGATGTGCACGCCACGGCCGACGGCCGTCTGGTGGCCTTCCACGACCCGACCCTGGACCGGGTGACCGACGCCCGCGGCCGGATCGCCGACCTGCCGTGGAGCGAGGTGCGGAAGGCGCGCGTGGCCGGTACCGAACCGCTGCCGCTGTTCGGGGAGCTCCTGGAGGAGTTCCCGGCGGCCCGCTGGAACGTGGACGTCAAGGCGGAGGCCGCGCTGCTCCCGCTCATCGGCCTGATCCACGGGACGGACGCCTGGGACCGGGTGTGTGTCGGCTCGTTCTCCGAGGCGAGGGTGGCCAGGGCGCACCGCGCGGCGGGCCCGCGCCTCGCCACGTCCTACGGGATCCGGGGCGTCGCGGGCCTGCGGCTTCGTTCGTACGGCATTCCGGCGGCGCTGCGCGCGGGCGCCGTGTGCGCGCAGGTGCCGGAGAGCCGGGGCGGCGTCCGGGTGGTCGACCGCCGCTTCGTGCGTACGGCGCACGCGCGGGGCCTCCAGGTCCATGTCTGGACGGTGAACGAGCCGGAGCGGATGAACGCGCTCCTGGACCTCGGTGTGGATGGCATCATGACCGACCACATCGAGACGCTGCGCACGGTACTGAGCGAGCGGGGGGCCTGGGCGTGACCACGGGGACAGCGGGACCGGCCGGCGCGGCCGGGCTGCCGGGCGGGGCCGCCGAACGCACACGGGAGCAGCGCGGCTGGTACTTCTACGACTTCGCCTGCTCGGTGTACTCCACGAGCGTCCTCACGGTGTTCCTCGGGCCGTATCTGACGTCGGTGGCCGAGGCCGCCGCCGACGCGGATGGCTTCGTGCACCCGCTGGGCGTCCCGGTGCGTGCCGGTTCGCTGTTCGCGTACGCCGTCTCGGTGTCCGTGGTGCTCGCCGTGGTGCTGATGCCGGTCGTGGGCGCCGCCGCGGACCGTACCGGCCGCAAGAAGCCGCTGCTGGCGACGGCCGCGTACGTCGGGGCGGCGGCGACGGCCGGGATGTTCTTCCTCGACGGGAACCGCTATCTGCTGGGCGCGTTCCTGCTGATCGTGGCCAACGCGTCGATCTCCGTGTCGATGATGCTGTACAACGCGTTCCTGCCGCAGATCGCCACGCCCGACGAGCGCGACGCGGTCTCATCGCGCGGCTGGGCCTTCGGGTACACCTCGGGCGCGTTTGTCCTCGTCCTGAACCTGGTCCTCTACACCGGCCACGACGCGTTCGGCCTCTCCGAGTCCGAGGCGGTCCGGGTCTGTCTCGCGTCGGCCGGTGTGTGGTGGGGCGCCTTCACTCTCGTACCGCTGCGGCGGCTGCGGGACCGGCGGGCGGCGCCGGGCAGCGAGGGGGCGGTCAACTCCGGGTGGCGGCAGCTCGGGGCCACACTGCGGGACATGCGCCGCCATCCGCTGACGCTGTCCTTCCTGCTCGCCTATCTCGTCTACAACGACGGGATCCAGACGGTGATCTCGCAGGCTTCGCTGTACGGCTCCGAGGAGCTCGGACTCGGCCAGACCACACTGATCACCGCGGTCCTGCTGGTGCAGGTGCTCGCCGTGGCGGGCGCGCTGGCGATGGCGCGGCTCGCCCGCGTGTACGGCGCGCAGCGCACGATCCTGGGCGCACTGGCCGTCTGGACGCTGATTCTGGGCGCGGCCTATGTGCTGCCGGCCGGTTCCCCTGTGTTCTTCTGCACACTGGCGGCCGCGATCGGCCTCGTCCTCGGGGGCAGCCAGGCGCTGTCCCGGTCGCTGTTCTCGCATCTGGTGCCCGGCGGCAAGGAGGCGGAGTACTTCTCCGCGTACGAGATGAGCGACCGCGGACTGAGCTGGCTGGGGCCGCTGGTGTTCGGTCTGGGCTATCAGCTCACCGGAAGTTACCGGGACGCGATTCTCACGCTGGTGAGCTTTTTCGTGCTGGGAGCCGTGCTCCTTGCGAGAGTGCCCGTCCGGGCCGGAGCGGCGGCAGCGGGCAATCCTGTGCCGGACCGGATTTAGACGTTGAAGTGAAAGGCCGGTAGTGTACGCCTTTGGCCTGCCCGGAGGACCGTTACTGCGAGTGGAAATAGCCAAAACGTTGGGTGACAACTTCCGCCAGATGTGACAAACCGGGCACTGGCGGGTACTCAACCCTGAAAAAGCAGCGGCACGACGGGCGACGCAAGACCGGCAACGGGAATCTTTACCGCCGACCGGACGTTGACCGGATGACGACGACAGCGACATCTGTCCTGTGGGCGACAAGCCCGGGAGGCACGATTCATGAGTGAGCGAGCTCTCCGCGGCACGCGCCTCGTGGTTACCAGCTACGAGACCGACCGCGGCATCGACCTGGCCCCGCGCCAGGCGGTGGAGTACGCATGCCCGAACGGACATCGTTTTGAGATGCCGTTCTCGGTAGAGGCGGATATTCCGGCCGAGTGGGAGTGCAAGGCGTGCGGCGCCATGGCACTCCAGGTGAACGGGGACGGCCCCGAGGAGAAGAAGGGCAAGCCTGCGCGTACGCACTGGGACATGCTCATGGAGCGGCGCACGCGTGAGGAGCTGGAGGAGGTGCTGGCCGAGCGGCTGGCGGTCCTGCGCTCCGGAGCCATGAACATCGCAGTGCATCCGCGGGACAGCAGGAAGTCGGCCTGACCTCGCGGACCGTGCACAACTGAACAAACGTGCACAACCGGACAGACGCGTAGCCGGACGGACCAAGAGCCGCGGGCCGTGACACGCATTCCGTG
>DATCWZ010000536.1:0-11794 GCA_036566065.1 Streptomyces sp.
GCGCGCCGGGCGATGAGCCCGTCGTCCCAGCGGCGCTCCCCCTCCCCGTGGCCCTGGTCGTTGTTCCGGTCGGTGACGGCGGTCATCGCTGACGCCTCTCCTTCTGCAGTACGGACAGCGCGGCGATCAGTTCGGCCTGCGGCTCGGGGGCCACGTCGAGTGCGTCGAGGGGGGCGAGCCTCCGGTCGCGTTCGCCGTGCAGCACCTGGTCGAGGTAGCTGGTGAGCAGCACGCTGCCCTTGTCGCGCAGCCGCAGTGCGCCCTGGGCGCCGATCCGTTCAGCCAGTTGCTCACCGGCCCCGCGGGCACGCCGTCCGCCGAGCAGGGACGCGGCGAGCAGGGCGGCGACCGTTTCGGCGTCGGGCGCGGCATTGCGTTCCAGCAGCCCGACCTCTTCCTCGGCCAGTTCCTCCAGAACGCGGCGCCAGCGCCGTACGGCCACCGAGATGCGGCCGCGGATGTCCTCGGCGGGCCCCCATCCGCCGGCTTCCCGGTCGGCGTCCTCGAAGCGGAACACCCCGGCCGCCGGTTCGCGCCGCCAAGTCGTACGGATCCGCTCGTCGGCCGCCGCGACCGCGCACTGAAGCAGTGCGGCCAGACTGTCCACCAGTGCGTCGAGCAGCTCTCCCGCGGTGCTGTACAGCGGATATCCGCGCCACCGGGTGCGGGCGCCACCGGCGAGCACGGCCCCGTCCTGGAGCCGTCGGCGGATTCTGGACGACTCCTGCTGGTACGACTCCTCGACCACCCCGGTCAGCCGTACGGCCGCCGCGTACTGCGCGGCGACGGCCCCTGCCAGTTCCGGCATCCGTACGTTCAGCGAGTCGATCACCCCGGACGCCGTACGCCCCACGGCCTGCTGCCGGGCCGCCGCATCCTGGGCGCGCTGGGTGAGCCAGGCGCGCAGCGGCGCGACGGCCGTGCTGGGCAGCAGCCCGCTGCCGTCACCGGCGGACTCGGGAAGCTCCGGGATGGTGAAGCGGGGCACATCCCCCAGTCCGGCCTTGGTGAGGAGCGCCGCGTACTGCCGCGACACCTCCCCGATGACCTGGTGCGGCACCCGGTCGAGGACGGTGACGAGTAAGGCGTTGTACTCCTTCGCGGTACGCAGCAGATGCCAGGGCACCGCGTCCGCGTACCGCGAGGCGGTCGTCACCATGACCCACACATCGGCGGCGCAGATGAGCTCGGCGGCGAGGACCCGGTTGCGTACGACGAGCGAGTCGATGTCCGGGGCGTCCAGCAGGGCGAGGCCCCGGGGCAGGATGGCGGACGTCTCCACCCGCAGTACGGTGCCTTCCTCCTCCCCTCCGTCCAGGCCGAACGGATCGAGCCCGTCGGGATCCGGTGACTGGCCTGGCGGCAGCCATACGCGGGTGAGCTGCGGCAGCACCCGTACACCGGCGAACCAGTGGTGATCATCGGGATGGCATACGAGTACCGGCGTCCGGGTGGTCGGCCGCAGCACCCCGGCCTCACTGACCCGGCACCCCACCAGTGAGTTCACCAGCGTGGACTTCCCCGCACCGGTGGAACCGCCGATCACCGCGAGCAGCGGCGCTTCGGGGTCCTTGAGCCGGGGCAAAAGGTAGTCATCGAGCTGCGCGAGCAGTTCGACCCTGGTCTGACGGGCCCGCGCGGCCCCCGGCACGGGCAGGGGGAGACGCACGGCAGCGACACGGTCGCGCAGGGCGGAAAGTGCGTCGATGAGCTGAGGCCGTACGTCCATGGTCACCACATGCGAAGAATGCCCAATTTTGGCGCCCTTTTGAAGCGTATAGGCACTTCTGCGCGGCGGTTCCACTCTGGGGACAGACGGGACGAGTGGGGCGGAGGCATAACGACTGCACAACGCCCGGAGCACGAGGCGCTAAAAGCGATGCACGAATCGCACCTACCTGCGATTATCGGTTCGCTTCACCGAACCTCCACATCGCACCACGCAGGTGAAGCAACCGGGACAACGTGACCGGAGCCCTATCCTTGTCCCCGCACGGTCACGGATGGCTTGATCGAGGGCACACCGGGCCACCGCGACCACAACCCGGCCCCCGTAGCTCAGTGGATAGAGCAGGCGCCTTCTAAGCGCTTGGCCGCAGGTTCGAGTCCTGCCGGGGGCGCGCAACAGCCTCTCACCTGCACAGACGCGTGAGGGGCTCTCTCATGTCCGTCTGCACACGACTTTCAGACCAAGCGCCCTGACTGTCCACGCCCGCGGGAACGATGTAGCACCAGGTAGCACACATCGCTATCGTGGACACCATGACAGCGCAGCCGGAGATCACTCAGCGCGATCTGCGTACCCGCTCCAAGGAGATCATGGACGCGGTCGAGGCGGGGCAGACGTTCACCGTCACCCGCGACGGGCACCGTATCGGCGAGCTGATCCCGCTCCGCCGCCGTCGCCGCTTCGTTCCCCGTGCCGACTTCGCGGCGATGTCACGCACCGCCCCTGATATCTCGCTGGACACCTTCCGCAACGACCAGGATGCCTACGTCGAGCAGGACTTGGACGACCCGTATGCCCCTTGAGCACGAGCAGGGCCTGCTCGATACCAACGTCGTGATCCTGCGCAAGTGGATCGATGTCGACGAACTGCCCGCCGAGATGGCCATCAGCGCCATCACCCTCGCGGAACTCTCCGCAGGCCCCCATCAGGTACGCGGCGACGAGCAAAGCGACTACGACGAACACGCCGAGCGGGCCCGCCGCATGGATGTCCTGCAGCGCGCCGAGAACGAATTCGACCCCATCCCCTTCGATGCGGATGCGGCCCGCATCTACGGCAGAGTCTGCGCCGCAGTCGTCTCCGCAGGCCGCAAGCCCCGCCGCCGCGTGGCCGACCTGATGATCGCCGCCACGGCGGCCGCCGAGGAACTCCCCCTCTTCACCACCAACCCGGACGACTTCAAGGGCCTCGACAAACTGATCACCATCGTGCCGGTAACCCGGCCAGAGATCCCGCACGACCGATAACAACCGCACCCACACAACCGCCGCCGCAGAACACCCCGGTCCCGCAGACCCGCGCCCCGGAGCGGCTATCCAGCCGACGATGCGGCGTCCCGCCCGTACCGCCGCCGGACGGACGCCAGAAGGACATTCAAGCGCACAAACACGATGTCCGACTGCGTGGGACGCGACGCTAGGGTGTGATCCAATTTGCCCAGCCAAAGGTGAACTGTATGCGGTGGTGTACCGCATTCCACTCCTCTCGGACGGCGTGCTGCAGAGCGTTCCGCAGCACCGCGTGCAGGTACTGGACCATGCGTGGTGACAGCCGACGCTCGCAGTACCGCTTGGGCGTCGCGGCGCAACGGCGCTTCCCCGCCCGGGCCAGCGGCATCCCGCCCCTGGGCGCAGCACTGGCACGCCTGCCTGGCCCAGTCGAGGAAGAGGTGTACGTCCTTGGCGGACAGCCGGGCCAGCTTCTTCTTCCCGAGCCGGGGGACGATGTAAGCGTTCACGCACTTGCTGTAGCTGTAGACCGTGGAAGGCCGCACCTTGTGGCGCACGACGTGCTCAAGCCAGTAGGCGAGGTACGTCCCGAGGCTTTCGGTCGTATCGGCTGCCGGGGAACTCTGCGTCCAGTGCGGGCGCCGTTCCTCAGCTAGTGGACGGCGCCCGCTGACTTAACAAGATCATTGACTCCGCCGACCTCAGTTACTGTCTGGGGGCCCGAGAGTCGGGCGCAGTGACCGGGAGGCCGCCGTGTCGATACGCGAGAACTTCGCCAAGCTCTTCAAGACCACGGCCAAGACTCCTGACGGCGACCCGTTCGCGGTAGAGCGCCCGTGCCAATGCTCGCCGAGGTGGCCCGGCTTGGAGACGACGGCGAACGGGCACATGCTCCCGGCCCAGCCCTCCAGCCACTACAGCGTTCTCACGAACCCCGAGGTCGGTCCGTTCGTCGCGCGCTGTACCGGTTGTCACGCTCGCTATCCCCACCCTTGGGTGATCCCGCAGGGCGCGCCGATGCCTTTCGACTGGGCTCGTGAGACTCCGCCGAGCGCGTGAGCGCCGAGCAGGCTCGGTACGGAGAGGATCTCACTCGCAGCCTGGGAGGCCGAGAGAAGGCCACTCGTGCCCTGCATGCCCGATCGGACGGCCACAGGCGGGGAACGTCGGCGAGTCGCCCTGGCACTCGCAGGTCAGCCCAGATCCGGTTACGCGGTCTTCCAAACTGGGGCCGCTTCGGGAACCTCGATGCTAGTCCTGAGAGGCTTCCATGGTGGGCCACAGGCTACCTGTCCGCGTACTCGTCCAGACGCCATTCGCCAGCAACGCCAGGCCGACGAGGACCATCAGACATCCGGAAAGGCCGGCCAACCCCGCTATGGATATCTCTCCATCCGGATCGCCGACGCCACCGGGGGTCGGCTCGGCGCTGAGCCAGTTCACCGCTGCCTGCGCCTGGGTCACAACCAGAACGCCCAAGGCCATGAGCAGGGAGCCCATGGAAAAGTCGTAAGGACGAATCGGCCTCCCTTTCCGTAGCCGTGCCCAGACGACCCCGCCCACCAGTGAGACCGGGACCGTGAGGAACTGACCCACAAGCAACCCCATCAGCAGGGCGAGACGTAGGTGGTCGAGTCCCTCACCCCTGGGGTCGAAAATCAGGGCTCCTGCACCCCCTGCAAGAAAGCCGATCGCCACCGCACGGATCAATGTCACGTCGGACAGGATGCCAGAGGAGACGCCCCGCAGTGCGAAGTATGCGCCCTGGTACCGCTGTTCCCTGTTCATGAGGCGGATCTGGGCGGCCAGATCCGCGTCCTCGCGCAACTCCGGTCGGTACATCATGGAACCCATCGTGCCCAAGAAGTTCGTCCATGCCTGTGGCCCCGCCAGACACAGCCGCTGGGCTTGTCCATTCCCTCGCAGGTGGCGCACGGTAGCGGGGTGCCCTCCTCCAGGATGGCCTGTCTCGCGCGTCCCAGCTCCGCCGACGGAGCACCCGACTCGCCGCTCAGCAAAGACGAACCGGCCTCCGACCGTTTCCAGTCAGAGGCCGTTCCGCAGAGGTGACAGTCAGGCGGCGCTCAGTTCCGTTGTCTCCGGTTCGTACTCCACCGCATCAGCAGGAGCGGTGGAGTCCCCCCAGGAGGGGGTGAAGCCACCGGCCGCATGAATCGCCGTACGCAGAATGTGGCGCGCCCGCCTGACGGCCTCATCCAATGGCAGATCAACCGAAAGCTCGATCTCCACCTCGCCGGAGGCCAGGGAGGCGCCCACCCCACTGTCATGAACATCGTTGTTGCACTTCTCAAGCTTGAGAAGCTCCGTTTGAAGCTGCTCGAGATGACGCTCAAGAAATGCCTCGGACAGCCGGTCGGCCCCCCGCATGTGCACGGTGAAGCGCCAGGTCGTCCCTGTCTGCATCATCGGCCCTCCTAACAGGTCCGCTCGAACCAGGCTACCGGGGCCGCCACGCCCGTACGAGATCCTCCGGTCCCCAGTGCGCGGCCAGTGGCAGACCGTCGGTCACTCCGCAGCGGGAGACCGCGACCAGCGGGGTGTCGGGGGTGGCGCCGGGGACGGCGAGCTTGTCGCGGACCAGCTCCTCGTACTCGTGCCGGCCGAAGGGCTGTGTCTCCAGCCATTTGACCGAGCCCACGAACTGGACCTGACGGCCCACCGGCCCACGGTCCGTGCCGATCAGGTCGATCTCGGGATTGTTCTGCCGGTTCCACCAGCCGCCGATCGCTTCGGTCTCCGGCCAGTCCTCGCTGGGCAGCAGACGCAGCAGGGACTCGCGGATCAGCGGTTCGACCGCCCGGCCGCGCCAGGTGGTCCAGGACCGTTCGATGCGTTCCAGGGCGAGGTCCCCGCGTCCGCGCTCGATGAAGGGGATCGCACGCGGCAGGAACGCCAACCAGAAACGCAGGTACGGATCGGCGATCCGGTAGCGCTTGTTCTTGGTGTCCGACTTGACGGACAGGGGGATGTCCACCGCCAGAACGCGCTTGACCTGCAGCATGGCAAGCAGCGGGGAAAGGGTGCCGGACGGGAGCGCGCCGACGCCACCGCTGTGAGAGGCAATCGCACTGAACGTACGCTCACCGCTGCCGACGGCTTCCAGCACAGCCCTGGAGTGCGATGCTTCGGAAAACTCTCCCAGCAGGGACAGTTCGCCTGCCGCCAACAGGGGCGAGAGAGGACTGGCGACCGAAGCCCGCAGGAAGTCGGTGCGGCTCATTCCCTGCTGCCACGACTGCACGATCTCCGGAAAACCACCAGTGATCAACTGGGCATCCACTGCCTCCGCGGCACCGAGCCCGGTCATGGCCTGCACGTCCGCCAGGTTCAGCGGTCGAACGGTCATCCTCGTCGCCCGCCCGAAGAAGGGCCGACCGTACGACTGCAACGCCTCCATCACCGACATGTCGCTGCCGACCAGGAGGAGCAGCACCGGCTTCGAGGACAGCTGTCGGTCCCAGACGGTCTGAAGCGCGCCCTCGAATTCCTGATCCTGTTCGACCAGCCAGGGCACCTCGTCGATCACCGCGATACTGGGCACGTCATCAGGGACGGCGAGTGCCAGGGAGCGCAGGGCCTGATTCCAGTCCTGCGCCTGGAGACCTGCGACCAGCCCGCCACCCGGCAGAACGGACTGCGCCAGTGTGGCGATGAAATCAGCGCGCTCGGCCACCGGGTTGCGCCCACGGGTGGCCTGGAACACGACATACGGTGTACCGGAACGGTCGCAGAACTCCTGTACGAGTCGAGACTTCCCCACCCGCCGTCGGCCCGTCATGATCACGGCCCGCCCACGCGTGGCTCCTCCGCCCTCCGCGACCGTCCGATGCTGCTCGGCAAGCCGTTCAAGATCTCCAGCCCGGCCTCGGAACTCCATGCCGCACCCTCCCGCAACGAGTAGTCCGATTCTTACGTAGATTGAATCTTACGTAGATTGAATCTTACTTTACAGCTTGCATATATGCAATCATTCTCCGTCATCAATCGATCGAGTTCTTTACCTCTCCACCCCGGTGTGTACATACTGGGTCGCGCACCGTGACCAGTGCGCGCAGCGTCGCGTGGGCCTGGGGAGGCCCCGGGGGAGGCCACGATGCATATCTTCTGTGACCGGTGTGGGTTCGAGCGGGACTACACCGGGGCGCTGAACCAGGTGGGCCGCACCTGTGAAGTCTGCGGGCTCGGCACGCTGCGGCAGGGACAGCCGAACTCGGGGTTCACCATCACCCGGGGGACCTTCGAGCCGGTCCCGCGGAACCTGCCGGTGCGGCCGCTGAACCTGGTCCGCCAGGGCGGTATGGGCGTACCGGGCGACTTCAACTACTTCGTCGGCGAGAGCGGCGACGCCTACCAGCGGTTCGTCCGGCGTGCTTCCGTCTACGTCGGCCGGTTCACGAACATCGTGCCACCGGAGCCGAAGCGGTTCGCCTGGCTCAGTCCGTACACCGGTAACAAGCACAACCGCATGTACTTCACCCAGCTCGTCCTCTCGCACGTGGCGCGGGCCAAGTTCATCGACAACGGGGGCCGGCTCCCCCGCCTGATCGAGCCGTTCATCGGCTCCGGGCAGGTCTTCCTCAACGCCTGCCACTGGGGGCCGACGCTGGGCGGGGGCATGCCGCCCTTCAGCGAGATCATTGGCGGCGACCTCAACCACTACGTGATCGGTGCGTACCGCGCCATGGCCCGGTACGGCGCGAGCACCGGCGAGGTCTACGCCCGCCAGGCCGCCCTGTGGGACCTGCACATCCAGAACAACTACCAGCAGTTCATCCACGAACTGGAGGCCGGCGGCCAGGCGGCGATGGCCGACGCGGCCAACGACCCGGACACCGCCGCGCAGACCGCGTTCAAATACATCTGGCTGGTCAACCGCTGTACCCGGGGCACGAAGCTGACCGCCGCAGGCGGTGTTCTGGGCACGCTGAACCCGAAGATCGGCAAGTGGACCGGTGCGATCCGCACCCGCGAACGCAACACCCTCGATGCCGTCCTCGGCGTGTGCGGAGGGATCAAACCCTCGCTGGACTGCCGGGACTTCCGGAAGACGACCGCGCTCGCGACGCAGCAGGACATCGTGTTCATGGACTGCCCGTTCCCCACGTTCAGCACGCGGGTACCCGCAGACGGGCAGCGGAACCCTGAGAGGTTCGGCTCCGAGACGGCGCGTACGTACGGGACCGGCGACGACGGCGCGGACTTCCAGACCCTCATCCTGAACGACGCCCTCAGCCTGGTGCAGGCCGGCACGACGGTCATCATCTGCAACTTCGCCAACCCCGGCTTGATCACCGCGTACTCCCGCCTCCTCGGCGATTCCGTCCCGCCCGCGCAACGCAGGTTCTACACATACACGTATCGCTCACCGAGCACCGTCGACCAGGCGTACCAGCTCACCGTCCTGCCGGGCGCGCTCAACGCCCGGGTGGCCGCCTGTCCCCAGGCGATCATGGCCGACTGGTGCCGGGTCGGCGGCGACAAAACCGATGACGATGTCGAGGAGTTCTTCGTACGCAAGGACGTCCGCACGGAGGAGGACCGCCGCTACGCGCGAGAGGCACGCCGCGACGAACGCCGCCGCCAGGACCGCGACCAGGCCGATGCGTTCGTGCCCGACGACAACGAGGACGACGACTACGTCGAGGACGGCTACGGCATCGACGACCTCGACGATGACCGCGGCGCCCTCGACGACAACGGCATGGACCTCGACGACGCCGACCGTGCCCCGCTCAACCCCGACGGCTTCACCGTCGGCACCCACGACGACGACAGCGACGGCGAGTTCACCCACCACGGCTGAGAATGATCTGCCTGCCCCGCAGGAGCAGGCGAGTGATGCGGCCCGCCCGCCCCTGCGGTGTGCGCGACGTGCGGGTTCAGAGCAGGGCGTAACCCAGGATGCCCTCGGCGTCCTGGCCCTCACAGGTGTTCGAGTTGCTGTCGAAGTGTTCCAGCGGGCCGTTGGTCCGGCAGCGGCGTATCAGCTTGGTCTGCACGTTGGCGGGCTTTGCCGAATAGATCCAGCCGAGCCGGGTCATGTACGTCTTTCCCTCGCAGTTGACGTCGGGCGAGGTGAAGGTGTCATTGCCGAACTTGCACATATAAAGGGGGTGGGTCCCGGCGACCGGGGTCATGTAGAGCTTGCCGAGGTTGGTCTCCGCGTGGTAGTCGCTGGAACTGGGCATGCCCCAGGTGGTACTCGCGTGCTCGCTGCCCAGGTACCGCACCAGTTCACGGGTTGAGGACGTGACGCTCGGCTCACCGGTGCAGCGGATCTCCACGCCCCATTGCCCGAAGCCGTTGGGCAGTTGCGTCATGTGGTACGGACCCGCGATGACCGTGCACTGGTTGGACGCGAAACCCACGCCCGCTGCCTGGTAGTACGCACTGTCGAAGGCGTAGCCGTACGCCAGGTTGTCCGGGCCGGAACCGATACCGATGAATTTCAGGTCGACCGGACCCACTGCGGTGGTGGCCGCTGACGCCGGGGTGACGGTGGCGGCTAACAGCCCGCCGACAAGCAGGACTGAACTGGCGATGCGACGAAGAAGACTCACAGTGATCCCTCTCTCGAATTGCCAAGACGGTTGAGCGCAGCGTGTGGACGTCTCGTGAAGTGCCCATGCCCACCCGCATCGCTCAGGTTGCCCGGAACTACACGTGTAGGAGGGAAATTCACCCGAGACGCGGTGTCACAAAATTCACACCATCTGCACGTTTCAACGAGGTGCGAGACCGAGAAGGCATGCCACCCAGTGCCCCCAGCGGGAGCGACACCACTCGGCGCTCACCCGGGTCGGGCTGCCCGCTATGGTCCCGGTCAAGCGGCTGTGCCTCGAAATGCTGCCCAAGAGGAGTCTGCGCACGCAGGAGGAGGCCGTCCGCCTCCTGTCGCTCCTCGACCACCACCTCAAGCGGGTCTGATACGGGGTGCGCTCAGCCGCCACGGCCTCCGTACCCGGCGGTGAGAGGCTCAGGCGGCGTCCAGGCTGTTCAGCAGGGCCGGGAGGTCCGCGAAGGAGTCGATCACGTGGTCGGGGGTACGGTCGGCGTCCCGGTGGGTCTCCGGTCGGTACTTGCCGGTTTTGACCAGTACGCCGGTGATTCCGCAGCGCTGGGCCGCGAGTACGTCCGACTCGATGTCGTCTCCCACCATCACGGTCCGGCCCGGCGTGGCGCCCAGGTGTGCGAGGGCGGTGGCGAAGAACGCCTCGGCGGGCTTGCCCGTGATGACCGCCTCGGTGCGGGCCGCCCGTTCCAGGCCCGGGAGGAAGGCGCCGGTGTCGAGTTCGAGGCCGTCGGCCGTGCGCCAGTACAGGTTCCGGTGCATGGCCACCAGCCGGGCGCCGTGCTGGATGTGGCGGAAGGCCCCGTTCAGTGCTTCATACGTGAAGGCCGGGCCCGCGCCGCCCAGGACGACCACGTCCGGGGGTGTCGGGTCCCGCTCGTCGATGAGTGTCACGCCCGGCAGGTCTTCGCGTACGTCGCCGGCGTTGACCAGCAGGCAGCGCGCGTCCGGTTCGTGCTCGCGCAGGTACGCGGCGGTGACGGCGGGGGCGGTGAGGATGTCGTCGGCGCCGACCGGGAAGCCCGGCCCGGCGAGCTGCGCGGCGATTCGGGCGCGGGTCCGGGACGTGGTGTTGGTGACCAGCGCCAGCGGGAGCTCCGCGGCGCGCAGCCGTTCCATGGCCGCCACGGCGCCGGGCAGCGGCTTCCAGGACACCGTGAGTACGCCGTCGATGTCGATCAGGACCGCTGCGATCCGCTCCATGGGACCGACCGTCCCCGACTTGCCTACAGCGCGCAAATGGGGTTGCTTCGAAGGTGAGTGCGTATGAGCACGTGGTGACGGTCCCCACGAGTCGGAGGTGACCCACAGTGCTGTTCGCCGACCGTACAGAGGCTGGTCAGCGGCTTGCCGAAGAGCTTCGTCATGTGGAGGGGCAGAAGCCCGTCGTCCTGGGCCTCCCCCGGGGCGGGGTTCCGGTGGCCTTTCAGGTGGCGCGGGCGCTCGGTGCCCCGCTCGATGTGGCCGTGGTCCGCAAACTCGGCGTCCCGTACCACCGGGAGCTGGGCTTCGGCGCCATCGGTGAGGGCGGGGTGCGGGTCATCAGCGAGGAGGTCGTCCGCCGCGCCGGGGTCGGGGAGGACGAGGCCGCGTCCGTCGAGCGGGCCGAGGGCGCCGAGCTGGACCGGAGGGCGCACGAATACCGCGAGGGCCGCCCGCGCGTGACGGTCGCCGGCCGGACCGTGATCGTGGTGGACGACGGGATCGCGACGGGTGCCAGCGCCGCCGCTGCCTGCCAGGTGGTACGGGCCCAGGGCGCCGAACACGTCGTACTGGCCGTACCGGTCGCCTCGCCGGATGCTGTGCGCCGCCTGCGTCATGAGGCAGACGAGGTGGTGTGCCTGTCGACGCCCGCGATGTTCTCCGCCGTCGGTGAGTGGTACCGGGACTTCTCCCAGACCTCCGACGCCGAGGTCGTCGCCCTGCTAGCACGGTCCGTCGGCGAGCCGGTGGCCGTACCGGATCCGCAGTCCGTGGAGGTGGACGCGGGCGGGGTCGGGCTGGCCGGGGATCTGACGCTGCCGGAGGGTGCCGGGGCGGTCGTGCTCTTCGCGCACGGTTCGGGCAGCAGCCGCCACAGCCCGCGCAACCGGTTCGTCGCGACCGCCCTCAACCTGGCCGGGCTCGGCACGCTGCTCTTCGACCTGCTGACGCCGGAGGAGGAGACCGACCGGGCCAATGTCTTCGACATCGCCACCCTGTCCGGGCGGCTGACCGGTGCCACCCGCTGGCTGCGCGGCCGT
>DATCWZ010000688.1:0-4919 GCA_036566065.1 Streptomyces sp.
GGCAGGAAGCGCACCGGGTCCATCGGCGCGTCCAGTTCCAGGTCCTCCACCAGGCCCCCCGGCTCGGCGACCAGCACGGAGCTGAACGGCGCCCCCGGCCACAGCGGCTCGCCGAGGTCCAGCGAGGCCCCGGGGGCCACGACGAGCCCCTCGACCTGCGGGGACGCGGCCAGCACCGCGAGCGGGCGCAGCACCTGGTCGGTGGCGGCGAGCCCCGCCCGTACGGACAGGACGAGCTCGGCCCGCGGCCCCTTCACGGGGTCGGCGAGCGGCGATGTGGGGTCCGCCATGGGCTGCGCGGACATGCCGAGGGTGGCGTAGCGCACCACGTCACCGTCGACGAAGCGGAGAACCTCGATCCGGTCCGTCCCGATGAACGTCACATCGGCGCGTGCGTCCGGTTCGCCCAGGGCTGTACGGAGCCGGGCCTCGACCGGGCCGAGAATTTCTTCCATGGCGCGAGCATAGAACGCCTCCCGAGCGGGCAGAGGACAGGATTGACGTCGACCGGCTGATAGCCTGAACCGTCGGTCGGGACAGCACGCAGAAGCGTCGCTCTCAGTCCCGGCACCACGTGATCCCCTACGGGGGACCGGCCGGAGGAGGTGGGGCTGCGGTGGATCCAAGTCGACCGTGCAGTACCAACCGCCCTTCCGCTCGACGCCTTCCTTCTGTGAGCTGACCCCTTCCCGGTCAGCGTTCACGGCAGTTCGCGCCATGGAAGAGCCTTTCGTTTTTGCCTGTCTGTAGCGAACGCCGTCACCGCGCCCGCGCGGTGCCGCCCGCTTTGCGGACGTGAGTACACGTCCCCATTCCGGGCTGCTCCACGCCCTCCGCCGACGGCCCTCCGTGAAGGAGCCAGCCATGTCGATGATCCGTGACCTGCGCGCCGCCGTGCGCCCGTCCCTGCGCAAGACCAGCGCCCCGTACACCGCCTATGACGCCACCCGTGACCCGTCCGCCTCCAGCGCGGTCGTCGACTGCGCGGTCTACCGCTCCGGGCGGCGCACCGAGACCGCAGCCTGCCGCACCCCGCACGAGGCGATGCTGCGGGTACGGGAGGACGGCGGCTTCGCCTGGATCGGTCTGCACGAGCCGACCGAGGAGGAATTCGCCGGTATCGCACGGGAGTTCGGCCTCCACCCACTGGCCGTCGAGGACGCCGTGCACGCCCACCAGCGGCCCAAGCTGGAGCGGTACGACGACACCCTGTTCACGGTGTTCAAGACCATCCACTACGTCGAGCACGCCGAACTGACCGCGACCAGTGAGGTCGTGGAGACCGGTGAGGTGATGTGCTTCACCGGGCAGGACTTCGTCATCACCGTCCGGCACGGCGGCCAGGGCTCGCTGCGTGCCCTGCGCATGCGCCTCCAGGACGACCCCGAGCTGCTCGCCCGGGGCCCGTCCGCAGTGCTGCACTCGATCGCCGACCATGTCGTCGACGGCTACATCGCGGTGGCGGCCGCGATGCAGGACGACATCGACGAGGTGGAGATCGATGTGTTCTCCACGCCCTCCAAGGGCACCCCGCGCGGCTCGGACGCCGGCCGGATCTACCAGCTCAAGCGGGAGGTGCTGGAGTTCAAGCGCGCCGTCTCGCCGCTGCTGCGGCCGATGCAGTTGCTGAGCGAGCGTCCGATGCGGCTGATCGACCCCGACATCCAGAAGTATTTCCGCGATGTCGCCGATCACCTGGCCAGGGTGCAGGAGGAGGTCGTCGGCTTCGACGAGTTGCTGAACTCGATCCTCCAGGCCAATCTGGCGCAGGCGACCGTCACCCAGAACGAGGACATGCGCAAGATCACGTCCTGGGCGGCGATCATCGCCGTACCCACGATGATCTGCGGGGTGTACGGGATGAACTTCACGCACATGCCGGAGCTGCAGTGGACGTACGGCTATCCGATGGTGCTGGGGGTCATCGGGGTGGTCTGTTTCTCCATCCACCGGATGCTCAAGCGCAACGAATGGCTCTGACGCGCAACGGCCGGCTCCAATAGGGTGCGGGCATGACCGATGCTGACGTGCGCGCCCTGGCCCTCGTCGAAGAGGCGACCAGGAAGTCCGCGCTGATCTGGGTACGGGGTTCGGGTCCGGCCAGGGCCGTGTGGCATGTATGGCACGAGGGCGCGGCGCTGCTCGTCGGTGACGGTCCGGGGGAGCAGCCGCTCCCCGCGGGGATCACCGACGGGGCCGCGGCCGACGTGACCGTACGCAGCAAGGACAAGGGCGGCCGGCTGGTGTCCTGGACGGCGGCCGTGGCGGTGCTGGAGCCGCGCTCCGAGGAGTGGGAGGCGGCGGTCGCCGAGCTCAGGAGCAAGCGGCTGAACGCCCCGGACTTCGAGCAGATGACCGAGCGGTGGGCGCGTGCGTGCCGGGTGGTACGGCTGACGCCCGGCACTGCCCGTACGGAATTCGGCGACGCCTCACAGGCGGCGGCGCCGCTGCCCACCGGGGCGACGACCCGGCGGCCCGCCCCCGCCGCACTGCCCCTGCTGCTGAAGCGGGGCAAGAAGAAGCGCGCGAAGAAACGCTGACGCCGGTCAGCCCGAGGACTTCGGGAGCTGGCCGCCGTAGTCCACGGTGTCGTCCTCGGGCGGCGCCTCCAGCGCGAACGCGTGCCCCCAGTCGGTGAGCGTGATGGTGCCCCCGCCGCCGCCCCGGGCCACCCGCAGCGGATACGGCGTGCCTTTCAGGGATACGTCCAGGGCGCCGCCCTCACCCTTTCCCCCCAGGATCTGCACGGTTCGCACCCCGCCGACCCGGTCACGCTGGCCCTTGTTGATCTTCCCGTGCAGGGTGAGCAGCCCGTCGAGCAGGACCTTCTTGTCCGTGAAGCCGCGGAGCTGTTTGTACGTGGGGTCGTCCTCGGGCACCTTCACGTACTTCCCGTCGAGCTTGCCCGCCGCCGCCTGATCGGTGCCGTCGCCGTCCGCGCCGTCGTCGCGGCTCCAGAAGCCCGCGTCGGCCTTCAGGAACACTTCGTCACCGATCCGCAGCAGCGTGAACGTGCTCTTCCTCGATGTGACCGAACCGGTGCCGCCATCAGCGTTGACCTGCATGTTCAGGGTGTACGTACCGCCCTTGCTGACGAGTTTCCCCGCGAGCCGCACCGCGTCCGCGGTGTAGGCGGCGGTCCTCGCCTTCGTGTTGATGTCCTCGCCGCTGAGCTTGCCGACCCCGTTGGTCCCCTTGTCCGGATCCTCTCCGGCACACGCCGTGAGGGCCGCGGTCAGCCCCGCACAGAGCAGTACGGCGAGTGCGGTCCGGCGTCGGGACGGGACGGCCGGGACAAAAGAGGTCACGAGCGCACTGCCTCTCATCTGCGTATCGCGGGGTGGCAGACGGCAGCGTACCGGTGCCCGGCCATGCCGATTCGCAGAGCGCCGCACGGACGGCCCGGGGCGCCGGTGCCAGGTGTTGCGGCTAGCCTGAGCACGGAAAAGGGAGGACCGCACGGGACGTGAGGAGGCGCGGGGATGGCGGCAGGCGCCCCCAGGGTCTTTGTCTCGCACCTCTCCGGTGTGCCGGTCTTCGACCCCAATGGCGACCAGGTCGGCAGGGTGCGCGATCTGGTGGCGATGCTGCGGGTCGGCGGCAAGCCGCCCCGGCTGCTCGGCATGGTCGTCGAGGTGCTCAGCCGGCGGCGTATCTTCCTGCCGATGACCCGGGTGACGGGCATCGAGTCGGGCCAGGTGATCACCACGGGTGTGGTCAACATGCGGCGCTTCGAGCAGCGCCCCACCGAGCGCCTCATCCTCGGCGAGTTCCTGGACCGGCGGGTCCGGCTGGTGGAGAGCGACGAGGAGGTCACTGTCCTCGACGTCGCCATCCAGCAGCTCCCGGCACGCCGGGACTGGGAGATCGACAAGGTTTTCGTACGCAAGGGGCGCGGCGGTGCGCTGCGGCGCAAGGGCGAGACGCTGACCGTGGACTGGTCGGCGGTCAGCGGCTTCTCGCTGGAGGAGCACGGGCAGGGCGCCGAGAGCCTGGTCGCCACCTTCGAGCGGCTGCGCCCCACCGACGTGGCCAACGCCATGCACCATCTGCCTCCGAAGCGCCGGGCCGAGGTCGCCGCCGCGCTGGACGACGACCGGCTCGCCGACGTCCTGGAGGAGCTGCCGCGGGACGACCAGGTGGAGGTCATCGGCGAGCTGAAGGAGGACCGCGCGGCGGACGTCCTGGAGGCGATGGACCCGGACGACGCGGCCGACCTGCTGGCGGAGCTGCCGGAGGACTTCAAGGAACGGCTGCTCGCGCTGATGCGGCCGGACGACGCGGCCGATGTGCGGCGCCTGCTGTCGTACGAGGAGCGGACCGCGGGCGGACTGATGACGACCGAGCCGATCGTGCTGCGTCCCGACGCGACGGTCGCCGACGCGCTGGCCCGCGTCAGGCGGTCGGACCTGTCGCCCGCGCTGGCGGCGCAGGTGTATGTGTGCCGTTCGCCCGACGAGACGCCGACCGGCAGATACCTGGGCACGGTCCACTTCCAGCGGCTGCTGCGCGATCCGCCGTTCACCCTGGTCAGCTCGATCGTCGACAGTGATCTCGTACCGCTGCCGCCGGACACCCCGCTGTCCGACGTGACCAGCTATCTGGCGGCGTACAACATGGTGTCGGTGCCGGTCGTGGACGAGAGCGGTTCGCTGCTCGGTGCGGTGACCGTCGATGACGTACTCGATCACCTGCTGCCCGACGACTGGCGTGAGCGGGACCTCCACGGGGAGGAGGCGACCGCCGATGACGCCTGACGACCGGATGAGCCGCATGGACCGCGCGGACCACATGGACCACATGGACCACATGGACCGGATGGAACGGGCCGACCGCGCCGACCGGGCGAGGGCCGCCGCCTCGACGGGCGCTTCGGGCCTGGTGCGTCCGCCCCGGCGGCTCGACCAGCCGAAGGCGCC